>VXNK01000017.1 GCA_009840595.1 Rhodospirillaceae bacterium
GGTGCAGCGCTCGGCGTCCGGCTTCCACATCTCGTAGCCGTTGAACATCACCTTGTCGCCGAAGGGGATGGCGTCGCACGGACATTCGCGGGCGCATTTCAAGCAGTTGTTGCAGAAATACTGGAGGCCGAAATCGATCGGTTTATCCGGCTTGAGCGGCATGTCGGTGGTCAGCACGACCGACTTGAAACGCGGGCCGACGAAGGGGTTGAGCACCAGTTCGCCGATCCGGCTCAATTCGCCCAGGCCGGCCCACAGGACCACCGGGATGTGCAGCACGTCGCTGTCCGCATTGGTCTGGGAGCGGGCCGGAAAGCCGAGGTCGCGCAGGAATTCCGCCATCGCCCCGGCGATCGCCGCGCCGCGCAGATAGGCGCGCATGGATTGCGTGCCCGAGATCCAGTCGTCGCCGCTCGCGCCCTCCATGGTGTCGAAGCCCTGGTCGATCAGCATGACGACGGCGTATTTGTGATAGGGCTCGATCGGCCGGCCGTCCTCCTTGTGGGAGAACCAGGCGTAGCGCGGGATTTCGCAGATGCCGGTGAGGTCCGAGCCGAGATGGTAGGACAGCGCCTTGATCGCCCTGGCATTGGCTTCCGGATCGTCCGGCGTGCCCTCGTCAATCGGCGCCGTTTCGCCGCCCTGGTGCGGCACCAGCGAGCGGATGATGCCGAGCAGCCCCTTGGACGTCGGGTGCTTGAAGGAGAAGCGCGAGCGCTCCTTCTGGGATTTTTCGCCCAGGTCGCCCTGCAGCGCGCGTTCGAAAAAGGCCGCCCGCTTCGGCACGCGCGGGACTTCGTCGTCCAGGATCAGGGTGGTCGGCCGGTCGACCCGTTTCACCTGCTCCATCGGATAGTAGCTCTCGTGGGACGGCCGGCGCGCGCGCCGGTTGCGCTCCCGACCCGAGGTCGCGCCGTTCTGCCCCCACCAGTAGCGCAGGCCGCGACCGTCCCGCGCCGCGGCGGCGAGCGGCCGGTCGGTCTCCAGCGCGTATTCCGTCGTGACGACGGCGAGGGAATAGCCGGCGTCGAGATAGGGATTGACCAGCGCCCCGTTCTCCCGGACGGCGAGCCCGGCCATGACCGCCAGCCGCTCCGCATCGGTCCGCCGGTGCCCGGCGACGTCGGCCACGGCGGCGAAGCCCATCGCCCGGATGTGGCGCGCCACACAGACCGCGATCTCGGCGGCCCGCATGTCCGACATTTCGCGTACCGCCGGCGCGACCCAGCCATGCGCCGCATTGTGCGGCTCCGGCGCCCTGCCGTCCTCGATCAGCAGCACGACGGCGTGGCTGTGGGGCAACGGCTCCGCACCCGCCAGCCAGGCGTTCGGCGCCATCTCGCAGATGCCGACCATGGCGGCGTCCATGAAATAGGCCATGCCCTTCACGTCGCGGGCGCGGGCGTGGAGATCGTCGGGCACCGGGGCACGGGCGGCGGCGGCCTCCTGGTCGGCCGAGGCGGCGAAGATGTTCCGGTATTTGACGGCCGCCACGGCAAGCGGCGCCGCCCCGGCGGCGTCCTCCGGCGCGGCGCGGCGCGGCCTCTCCCGCTCGGCGGCCAGGATCGCGTCGTCCCGCGGCAGGGTTTCGAGCGGATAGTTGCCGAGCGCGAAGTCGCGGTCCCTGGAGCGGGGATGAAGAAGCATAGCGGTACTCCCTTGCCGCCGGGCCTGCCTTAACCGCCCGGCGCGATCCTGTCTGGCGCTGTCCCGTTTGGCATTATTGGCGGCATCAGGCCGCTACGGCCCGTTTCTCCGCGGTCCAGGCGTCGAGCTTGCTGCGCGCGCTGGCCCTTGCATCGGCAATATAGTCGGCTTCCTCTTCCGCCAGTTCGTGGGTCAGTTCGAGGCGGTAGCCGTTCGGGTCGAAGAAGTAGATCGACTTGACGAATTTGTGGTCCGTCGGGCCGATGACGTGGACGCCGTGGGCTTCCAGCCGGCTCTTGGCCTGGAGCACCTCGTCCACCGAATTCATGTGCAGCGCCATATGGTTGCACCAGGAGGGCGTGTTCGGCGACAGGTCGGCGGCCTGGTTGTCGCCCAGGTCGAAGAAAGCGACGGCCGAGCCGTCCGGCATGCCGAAAAAGAGATGGACATAGGGATCGCACTGCCCGGTCGAGGGCACGCTGTCCGCCCGGATGACGTGGACCAGCGGCAGGCCCAGGATATCCTCGTAGAAACGGCGGGTTTCCTCGCCGTCGCGGCATTTGTAGGCCCAGTGATGCAGCCGCTCGATCGGCGGCATGTCCGGCATATTGCTGGTTGCCGGGCTGGCAGCCGAATCTGTAGGGGCCGTGGTCATGGCAAGATTCTCCTGCTTTTCTGCGCCCAGTATGCCGCAAATCCGGCCCGAAGGCCAACCGCGCCGCGGCCCGGGCCGCCCTTTTTACGGCAACGCCTCCGTCGTCATGCGGGCGGCGTCGCGAAGGGCGGGGAGGTAGACATCGAGCATACGCTGGATCGGCGTCCGCGCGGCGGCGCCGCCGATGTTGAGCGCCGCGATGCAGGCGCCCGTGCGGTCGTAGAGCGGCACGGCGATGGAGCGCACGCCGGGCTCCAGTTCCTCGTCGACCAGGCTGAAGCCCCGGGCGCGCACCTTGTCGATCTCGGCGCGTAGCCGTTCCGGATCGGTCACCGTGCGCGGCGTCCGTTTCCCGAGCGGCGTCCGATCGAGATAGCCGTCCACCCAGGCCGCCGGCCGGTGGGCCAGCAGCACCCGGCCGAGCGACGTGCAATAGGCCGGAAGGCGGGTGCCGATGCTGAGATTGACCGACATGATCCGGCTCGCCGGGATGCGCGCGACATAGACGATCTCGTCGCCGTCGAGCGCCGCGGCGGAGCAGCTTTCCTGCACCGTGCGCGCGACCTGCTCCATGAAGGGCTGGGCGATATGCCACCAGCTCATGGACGAGAGATAGGCATAACCGAGCCGCAAAATCTGGGGCGTGAGCGAGAAATGCTTGCCGTCGGAAGCGACGAAGCCGAGGTCTTCCAAGGTCAGCAGGAAGCGGCGCGCCGCGGCCCGCGTCATGCCCGTGGCGGCGGCGACTTCGGTGAGCGTCATCGCCGGCCGCGCCGGCCCGAAAGCCTGGATCACCGCCAGGCCGCGGGCGAGCGAGCGCACCCGCTCCCTGTCGCCTGCCGGCGATCGGGCGGCTGGCGCGGTCTCCGGCCGGTTCATGCCGCGCTCTCCGCCCGCGCCGCGCTTTCGGCCTCGACCGCCGGTTCGGGCCTGCCGATCACGACGCCGCCGCCGCGCACCTCGACCGGCACCGCGTTGAGCGCGTAGCCCTCGACCGGGCCGGAAACGCAATGGCCGTCCTCCGGCCGGAAGCAGGCATAGTGCCAGGCGCACTGGATCAGGCCGTCGGAATTCAGCAGTTCGTCGGGCCGGGCGGTCATCCGGATCTTGAAATGCGGGCACTGGTTGATATAGGCGCGCGGCCCGTCTTCGGTTCCGACCAGGATCAGGTCGAACGCCGTCTTGCCCTCGCCCCAGGTGAACGCGCGCGCCTCGCCCGCGCCGACGGCCGCCGCGTCGCACAGCCGTTCGCCGGGCGCTGGTGCGAACGGGCGGCTGTGCCAGGGCCGGTCGAAGCGTACGGTCATGGCGGGCTGCCGTCGCGCCGGTAGAGCCGGCGCTGGACCGGGAAGAAATGCAGGTCGAAGCGGGCCGCAAGCAGGCCCCAGATGCCCTGCGGCGCGCGCAGCATCACGACCACGGCGACGAGCCCCAGGATCATCAGGTACCAGCTGCCGAGGTCGGCGAGGAACTCGCGCAGGATAAAGAAGACGATGGTGCCGACGATCGGCCCCTCGATCCGCCCGATGCCGCCGATCACCACGATGAAGATGACATAGGCGGTCCAGTCGATCAGGCTGAAGGCGGCGTCGGGCGCGATGCGGAATTTCTGCAGGTAGATCAGCGCGCCGATGAAGCCCGTGATCGAGGCCGCCAGCACATAGACGTAGAGCTTGGTGCGGAAATTGTTGACGCCGAGGCTTTCCGAGGCCGGCTCGCTGTCGCGGATCGCGGTCAGCGCCAGCCCGTGGCGCGAGCGCAACAGCCAGTAGACGATGCCCGTCGCGGCCACGGCGACGGCGACTCCGATGGCGAAGACGACCAGTTCCCGCTCGGCCCGGCTGCCGGCCACGGACTTGATGACGCCGATCGGCAGGCTCATGCCGGAGCCGCCGCCGAGGTCCGAAACCTGCGCAAAGCTGAGGCGGTAGACCTCCGCCGTCACCCAGGTGCCGATGGCGAAATAGGCGCCGCGCAGCCGGAACACGATGAGCGCGGTCGGAATCGCGAACAGGGCCGCGGCGACGGCGGCCAGCGGCAGGGCCAGCAGCGGATGGACGCCCAACCAGATCGAGAAGACGAACAGCGCGTAGCCGCCGAGGCCGACGAAGGCCTGCTGGCCGACCGAGACCAGCCCGGCATAGCCGGCCAGCAGGTTCCACATCTGCGCCAGCGCCAGGAAATAGCAGAACTCGACCACCAGGCGCATTTCCGCCCGGCCGCCCCAGAGGGGCGTCGTCGCCAGGAAGACGACCCCGGCCAGCAGGACGAACAGGCCGGCCCGGCTGGTGCGGGTCGCCGTCGCGACGCGGTATTGCGCGGTTTCGGCCATGGCGCGGCGGCCTCAGTCGACCGCCCGGGGGAACAGGCCGCGCGGCCGGACCACTAGGAGGATCAGGAAGACGACATGGCCGGCGAGCTGGTCCGCGCCGGGAAACAGCTTGCCGCCGACGATCTGCGAGACGCCGAGGATGATGCCGCCGGCGAGCGTGCCCCACAGGCTGCCCAGCCCGCCGATGATGACCGCCTCGAAGGCGTAGATCAGCCGGCCGGGCCCGATGCTCGGATCGAAGGAGGTGCGCATGCCGAGGAACACGCCGGCGAGCGCCACGACCGCCAGCGAAATCGCCATGGCCAGCGCGAAGATGTGCCGGTTGTCGATGCCCATGAGGCGGGCCGTGTCGGGATCGTCGGAGGTCGCCCGGAAGGCGCTGCCCAGCGCCGTGCGGTAGAACAGGAACTGCAGGCCCGCGATAACGACGATGGCGCAGGCGAAGACGATCAGCGGAAACACGCCGACCGCCAGCCCCTCGACGATCTGGAGGCTCGCGGTCTGCAATGCGCCGGCCGGCAATTTCTGGCTGTCCGCCGAGAAAATCTCGAGCAGCGCGTTCTGGATGACGATCGACAGGCCGAAGGTGACGAGCAGCGGCGGCAGGATATCCGGCCCCAGCGTGAAATTGAGCAGGCCGCGCTGGAGCGCGTAGCCGATGGCGAACATGACCGGCACGACGATCAGCAGGACGATCAGCGGATGCAGGCCGAGGCCGCTGACGATGGCGAGGCACAGGAAGCTGGACAGCACGATCAGGTCGCCATGGGCGATGTTGACCAGCCGCATCACGCCGAAGATCAACGACAGGCCGGTCGCGAACAGCGCATAGAGCCCGCCGACCAGGATGCCCTGTATGACGGCGTTGACCCAATCCATCAGGCGGCTCCCTTGAGCCCGAAATAGGCTTCCTTGATGTCGTCGTGGCTCAATTCGTCGGGCGCGCCCTCCAGCGTGACGCGGCCTTCCATGAAGCAGTAGACCCGGTCGGACACCGCCATCGCCTGCTGGATATCCTGCTCCACCACGACGACCGTGGTGCCGGCCTGCTGGATCGCGGGTAGGGCGTCGTAGATGTCCTTGATGACGGTCGGCGCGAGGCCGAGGCTGATCTCGTCGCACAGCAGCAGATCGGGATTCGACATGAGCGCCCGGCCGATAGCGACCATCTGCTGCTGGCCGCCGGAAAGCGCCGTGGCCGGGGTCTGGCGACGCTCGGTCATGAACGGAAACAGCTGGAAGATCCGGTCGACCGACCAGGCGCCTTCCCGGCCGCTGTAGGCGCCGATCTTCAGGTTTTCCTCGACGGTGAGCGAGGGGAAGAGCTTGCGGCCTTCCGGCACCATGGCGATGCCGAGGCCGACGATCCGGTTGGCCGGCAGGTCGCCGATCGGCTGCCCCTTCAAACGGATGGCCTCGGCGGCGTTGGGGAGCAGCCCGGTCAGGCTGCGCAGGAAGGTCGACTTGCCGGCGCCGTTGGAGCCGATGATGGCGACGGTCTCGCCTTCCCCGATCGCGAAGTCGATGCCGAACAGGGCCTGGAAATCGCCATAGAAGGCCGTGAGGCCGCTTGTTTCGAGCAGGCTCATTCCGCGCTGATCCCCATGTAGATTTCCTGCACCTGGGTGCTGTTCATCACGGTATGGGGGTCGCCGTCGTCGATCTTCACGCCGAAGTTGATGACGATCAGCCGGTCGACGACCGAGAGCAGTGCGTGCACGATGTGCTCGATCCAGACGATCGAGACGCCGCCGGCGCGGATCTCCCGGATCGTGTCGACCAGCGCCAGGCACTCTTCCTCGGTCAGGCCGCCGGCGATTTCGTCGAGCAGCAGCACCTTGGGGTCCGAGGCCAGCGCGCGCGCCAGTTCGAGCCGCTTGCGCTCGAGCAGCGACAGGCTGCCGGCCAGGGTGTTCGCCTTGCCGATCAGCCCGGTCTTTTCGAGGATTTCGGCGCACGGCCCGTAGCACTGGGATTCCGGCTTGCCGGTGCCGAAGGCGGCGCCGACCAGCAGGTTCTCGAACACCGTCATGCCGATGAAGGGATGCGGAATCTGGTAGGACCGGCCGATGCCCCGGCGGCAGCGTTCGTGGGCCGGCAGCGCCGTGATGTCCGCCCCGTCGAAGACGATCCGGCCCGAATCCGGCGCCAGGCCGCCGGTAATCAGGTTGAACAGGGTCGTCTTGCCGGCGCCGTTCGGCCCGATCACGCCCAGCGCCTCGCCCTCGTCCAGATGCATGCTGAAATCGTCGGTGACGACCAGCGAACCGAACGACTTGCGCGCGTTATGCAGTTCGATCTGCGGCATGGTTTCCTGTGCGCGGCTTTCGGGACGGGGCGGCCGCCCCGTCCCGAATCTCCGGTCCCGACGGACCGCTTAACGGCCTACGAAATCGGCTCCATCTTGCCGCCGACCGGGATGATCGGGGCGGTTTCGTTGGCGGTGATGACTAGGTCGTACTTGAACTTCTGGTTCACATAGCGCCACTGGCCGCCGACCAGCGGGGTCTTCGACACGTTCGCGAACGGGCCGCCCTTCGTCCAGTCGACCGGGCCGACGATGGTGCTGGCCTTCGTGGCCGTCAGCGCCTTCAGGTTGGCCTCGTTGTCGGTCGGGTCCGCGGACCGCTTGACGACGTCCACGGCGACCTCGAACAGCGCGTGGACGAAACCGATGACCTGGGTCCACTGCTTCCCGGTGCCGGCCGTGTAGGACTGGGCGAAGGCGCCGGCCGACTGGCCGGTGATCGACGACTTGAACGGATGGGTCGGCGTCCACCACACCTCGGAGGAGAGGTTATGGGCGTTCTTGCCCATGCTCTCGATCACGACCGGGTAGAGCAGCGCCTTGCCGACGGAGACGGCCTTCGGCCGGAAGCCCTGCTGCTGGGCCTGGGTCCAGAAGGTGATGAAATCCGGCGGGATCATCACGCCGGTGACGATCTCGGCCTTCGCCTTCTTGAACGCATCGATGTAGTTCGAGAAGTTGTCGTTCAGGTTCTGGTAACGGCCGGGGTCGGTGAGCGTGTAGCCCTGCTTGGCGAGGACCGGCGGGAAGCCGAGCTTCTTGTCGCCCCAGGCGTTGCCGTCGCCGTCGTTGGGGAACAGGGCGCCGACGGATTTGTTGGTCGAGACCTTGGACCACATGTTGGTGAACACGGCGATCACGTCTTCCAGGCCCCAGAAGAAGTGGTAGGTCCATTTGAAGCCCTGGCCCGGCTTGCCGCCGCGGGTGAAATACCAGGGCTGCCACGGCGCCAGCGACGAGATGCAGGGCACGTCGTTGGCCTCGCACTGGTCGCCGACCGGATTGGTGGTCTCCGGCGTCGAGCCGACCAGCATCAGATGGACCTCGTCCTTCAGGATCAGGTCGGCAGCAACGGCGGCGGCGCGGTTCGGGTTGGACTGGCTGTCCTTCTCGATGATCTCGATATTGTAGGTCTTGCCGCCGGACTTCACGCCGTCTTTCAGCGCTTCGCGGACCTTGTCGATCACGAACCGGTCGGCCTCGCCGAACGGCGCCAGCGGGCCGGTCTTCGGGCTCACGAAACCGATCTTCACGGTTTTCGATGCGGCCAGCGCCGCCGGGGCGCCGATGGCCGAGGCCGCCGCCGCGCCGGCGCCGATCTGCAGGGCGTGACGCCGCGATAGCGTCGTCTTGGTCATGTCACTCATCCCGGGTTTCCTCCTGTCTTGAAGCATAGTGCGGGTTGGGATTGCTCAGGCGGCCGGCCGGCGCCCGTGAAAGGCGTCGTCCAGCAGATTGCGGATACCGTCGCGGGTGATCGCGCGCGGATTGTAGTACGGATTGCGCACCGCGAGGTCGGCGGCGCGGTCGAGGCCGTCCTCGGGCATGCCGATGTCTTTCAGCGCCAGCGGCGCGCCGATCGCGCCGATCAGGTCGTAGACGGCCCGGGGCGCATTCGCCGCGCCCAGCGCCCGGCAGACCCGCGCCATGGCGGCTTCGGCGGCCGGCGCGTTATAGGCCATGGCGTGGGGCAGGATGACGGTGTGGGTCGGCGCGTGGGCCAGGCCGAAGCTGCCGCCGACGACATGGCACAGCTTGTGATGCAGGGCCATGCCGCCCGCCCCCAGCGCGATGCCGCACAGCCACGAGCCGTAGAGGGCATGGGTGCGGCCGTCCAGGTCGCCGGGTTCGGCGCACACCTTCGGCAGGCCGACGCCGAGCGCCCTGATGCCCTCCTCGGCGATCAGGGAGGTAATCGGGTTGGCGTGTTCGCCATAGAGCGCCTCGACGGCGTGGGCGATGGCGTTCATGCCGCTCGGCCCGCTGTAGGACGGCGGCAGCGAGACCGTCAGTTCGGGATCGTAGATCACCGTCCGGGGCAGCATCCGCGGGTCGAGCTTGGTCGTCTTGACGCCGCCTTCGGTGAACCCCTGGATGGTCGTCATCTCCGAGCCGGCATAGGTCGTCGGGACGGCAAGCACCGGCTTTTCGGACTCGAGCGCAATACCCTTGCCGAGGCCGATGGCGGTGCCGCCGCCGACCGTGACATAGCAGTCGGCGTCGAGTTCGTCGGCGACCCGGCGCGCCTCGTGCACCGTTTCCATCGGCGTGTGCATGACCGCCCTGTCGTGAATGCCGGCGGCGCGGCCGTTCAGCAGCCCGGCGGCCATTTCGGCGTCGCCGCGCTGTTCGGGCGTCGAGATCACGAGCGCCCGCTCGGCACCCAGCCGCTCCACTTCGGCCGGCAGATCCCGGCGCTTGCCCGGCCCGAATACGACCCGGGCGGGCAGGCCGACATAGGTGAAGGGATCGATCACGCCGCGGGGCTCCTGCTCTCGGGCCTGCTATCGGGCCGGCATCCGGGCGTCAGCGCGGATAATAGGGCGGGATCTGCGCGTCGACATTGACCCAGACCGATTTGGGATGGGTGTATTCGCGCATCGCCTCGAAGCCCATTTCGCGGCCGTAGCCGGACTGGCCGACGCCGCCGAAGGGCGAGCCGGGATTGACCCGCTTGTAGCTGTTGATCCAGACCATGCCGGCGTGGAGCGCCCCGGCAAATTTGTGCGCCCGCTTGAGGTCGGCGGTCCACAGCCCGCTGCCCAGCCCGTATTCGGTGCCGTTGGCGATCTCCAGCGCCTCGGCGTCGTCCTTGAAGGTCATCACCGAAACGAACGGGCCGAAGACCTCCTCCTGGCAGACCCGGTCCGACGGCTTCGCGCGGACGATGGTCGGCCGGACGTAGCAGCCGGCGGCGAGCGCCGGATCCTCCGGCGGCGTCCCGCCGGTCACGATCTCGCCGCCCTCCTCCCGGGCGACGGCGCAATAGTCCAGCACCCGCTGCTGGTGCATCCTGGAGGTCAGCGGCCCCATCTCGGTCGCCGGATCGAGCGGGTTGCCCAGCCGGATCGATTCGGTGAGGCCGAGGAATTTCTCCATGAACGCATCGGCGATGCTTTCGTGCAGCATCAGGCGCGAGCCGGCGATGCAGGCCTGGCCCTGGTTGTGCCAGATGGCGAAAGCGCTGCCGCCGACCGCGGCCGGGATAAAGGCGTCCTCGAACACGATGTTGGCGCCCTTGCCGCCCAGTTCGAGCTGCAGCTTCTTGAGGTTGCCGGCCGACGCCTTCACGACGGTCCGGCCGGTCGCGGTCGAGCCGGTGAAGGCGACCTTGGCGATCTCCGGATGCTCGGCGATACGCGCGCCGGCGGTGTGGCCGTAGCCGGGCACCACATTCACGACGCCGTCCGGGATGCCGACCTCCTGCATCATCTCGGCGATGCGCAGGGTCGAGAGCGGCGTAATCTCCGACGGCTTGATGACGATGCAGTTCCCGGCGGCGAGCGCCGGCGCCATCTTCCAGCTCGTGAACATGAGCGGGAAGTTCCACGGCACGATCTGGCCGACCACGCCGACCGGCTCGCGCTCGAGGTAGTTCAGGAACCCGGCCTCGACCGGGATGACCGAGCCCTCGAACTTGTCCGCCATGCCGCCGAAATAGCGGTAGGTGACGGCGGTGCGCGGCACGTCGAGGATCTGCGTATCGCGGAACGGGTGGCCGGTGTTGAGCGCTTCCAGTCGGCCGAGTTCCGCCTGCTCTTCCTCGATCCGGTCGGCCAGTTTCAGCAGCAGCCGGCCCCGGTCCATCGCCGCCATGGACGACCACGCCGGAAAGGCTTTCTGCGCCGCCTCGACGGCCCGGTCGACATCGGCGGCCGTCGCCTCGGCGATCGCCGTGATGACCGATCCGTCATGCGGGTTGATCACGTCGATCGTACCACCCTCGACGCCATCGACCCACTGGCCGCCTATGAACAGCTTGTTGCGGAGCGAAGCCGGCTTCCAGGCCGTCGGGTCGTTCGAAGCGCTCATGCCGTCCATGCTCGATTCCTCCCTGCGTGGCGCGGGCCGTCCTTCGAGACGGCCGTTTCGCGACGGCGCTTCGCGCCTCCTCAATGGCCTCCTCAGGATGAAGGCCAAACGATCTTCCGATAAATTTCACTTCATCCTGAGAAGGGGCTGAGGAACGGACCGCAGGTCCGCATCCCGAAGCCCCTTCTCGAAGGATGGTGCTAGAACTGCACCGCGACGACCGGCGCCTCGCCGCTCTGGATCATGTCCGGGATGCGCGGGCTGGCGTTTTCCCAGACCAGCAGCATCGAGCGCTTCGGGCTGTAGCCCTGGTGCCGGATATCGGCCGGCATGCAGGCGACGTCGCCGGCGCGCATGACGATGCGGCTGCGCGGTTTGCCGGTATTCTTGTCCTTGACCTCCCAGGTGATCTCGTCGGACAGCTGGACGAACCATTCGCAGCGGTCGTTGCCGTGCTCGACCGGCAGGATGAACTCCTCCGAGGTCGGGCAGAACAGGCTTTCCTTGACCACCGAGCAGACCGACGGGTTCCAGGTCACGTCGGAGCGCGAGAGATAGTCGTACAGGTTGAACGCGGCGACCTCGTCCTCGAAGCCGGGCTCGGCCTCGACCAGCGGCTGGTCCGACGACACGTCGGCGAACATGCGGTTCTGCGGAAAGCCGTTGGCATCGGTGCGGATTTCGGCATCGCCCGGCAGGCCGACCATGCGGTTGGCGGTGACGCGGATCCGGGTGACGGCGTCGGCGTTGTTGCCGTTCTTGCGGCCCCAGGGCTGGCCGGCGTCGTCCTCGCCCGGCGCGGCGAACGGGTCGTAGCCCTCGTTGGTCCAGTCGTCGACCAGGTCGCGGAACAGCTCCAGCAGGTCCTCGGCCTTGAACTTCTCGAGATGGTCGCGGCCGTTTTCCTTGAACACCGGGTGATAGGTACCGGCGAACATGTCGACGATGCCGTAATGGTTCGTCGTGCCGAACACCGGGTCGTAGCTCAGCGTGCCGTAGAAGAAGCCCCAGGCGACGGTGCGCATCATGGCGCGCATGAAGCCGTCGGCCGCCATGGTGTGGGCGCCCTTGGGCCAGACAATGGAGACGAAATACTCGTCGCGCGTGAACTTGAAGGAGCCGGCCTCGTAGGATTTGTAGCCGGTCTCGTTCGAGGCGGGGTTGATCTTGTAGTGGGTCTGCAAGGCTTCGGTCATCGGTCTGTCCTCCTCGAAACCGTGTCGGGGAAATCGTATCGGGGAAATCGTACCCGGCGGCCGTCAGGCGGCCGGGCGGCTTTCGGACTGGCAGATCTCGGCCCAGCGCTCGACAGTGGCCGGGCCCTGGATGGTCTGGGTCAGGATCACGGCGGGCGCGCCGGCCTCGAAACGGTAGGCGGCGCCGCCGGGGAGCAGGGCCTGGTGGCCGCGGCGCAGCACGATGCGGCCCATCTTCCGGCCGTCGGGCACCTCGTCGAGAACCACCGCGCCCTCGCTGTCCGGATCGACCAGGACGTCGGCGTCGTCCGGCTTGACCAGATGGATTTCCACTTCGCCGTCCATGCACAGGGCGAACTCGTCGTGGGCGCAGGCATACCAGGGCGACTGCCCCTCCGCGCGCAGCACCTCGATGACATATTCGAGATTCTTGCCGACGGCGACGCGCTCGTAGGGCGCGCTCCGGCTCGCAACGTCGAACACGTTGGAGAACACATAGTTTTTCGGGTTGTCGTCGATGGCGTCGACGCCGCCGGGCGTAAAGTCGTTCAGCCCGCCGAACACGGTCTTGTACTCCGACACTGTCTTTCCTCCCTGTATTTAGGGGCCAATATGTTCGCTTTTCGAACAAATGTTCATTTATCGAACAATAGCAGGCCGGTTTGTGCGTGTCAACGCAAAAATCCACACCCGGCGACCTTTCGCCAGCGGGGACCGGCGGCGGGCCCCGGAACGGGTCGCGGCGCCCGCGCCGCACATCGGGGAAGCGTGCATCCGGCCGCCGGATTCCGGAGCGGCAACACCCCCGGAATCCGCCCGATCCGGCGCCCGCCGGAGCCGGTCACATTTTTTTGTTTCCGGGGTTTTCCCGAAATATGAAAATGATATTGTGCCGATTCTCGGCGCAAGGTGCCAGTCCTGCAGGGATGGAGGGATCCGCAGGAGGTTGCTGCGCCGCAAATATGTGACCCCAGGGAGGCATCATGTCGTTTCTCAAACCCCGCAAAGACGATCACCCGAAAGTCCACGAAGCTTACGAGGTGATGCAAGACGGCCGGATGGACCGTCGCGAATTCGTCCGCGTCGCCGCCCTTGTGGGCGTGTCGGCCGGTGCCGCCTATGCCATGGCCGGCATTCCGTCGCCGGCATGGGCGCTGGAGAATTCGCCGTTCCCGGCCGACGATCCGAAGGCCAAGAAGGGCGGCAAGCTCCGCGTCGGCATGCAGGTCCAGAAGATGGAGGATTCGGCGACCTATTCGTGGGTCGAGATGTCGAACCAGTCGCGCCACGTCGTCGAATACCTGTCCATGACCGGCCCGGACAACATCACCCGGCCGATGCTGGCGGAAAGCTGGACGCCGTCGAAGGATCTGAAGACCTGGACCTTCAAGCTGCGCAAGGGCGTGATGTGGCACAACGGCGAGGAGCTGGTCGCCGACCATGTCGTCTGGAACATCAAGCGCTGGCTGACCCCGGGCCTCGGCACCTCAAATACCGGCCTCGCGACCTTCGGCGCCATGCTCAAGGACAGCGGCAAGAAGGACGCCAAGGGCAAGGCCATCATGGTGTCGATCGAGAACCCGGTCGAGGCGCTCGACAAGCATACCGTGCGCTTCAACCTGTCGAAGTCGGTCCTGTCCGTGCCGGAGGATTGCTACCACTATCCGGCGGCGATCCTGCATCCGTCCTTCAAGAAGCCGCTGTCGGAAAACCTGATCGGCACCGGGCCGTACGAAATGACGGAGCTCGAGGTCGGCAAGAAGTGCGTCCTCAAGCGCATCACCAAGATGAAGAACGGCAAGCCGTTCAAATACTGGGGCGGCACGGTCTATCTGGACGAGATCCAGTATTTCAACTTCTCGAGCGAGAACCAGCTCGCGGCGCTCGCCTCGAACAGCGTCGACGCCATCAACGAGTTTTCCATCGAACAGATGGCGCTCGCAACGTCCCTGCCGGTCGATATTCATGCGGCGCGGACCGCGCGGACCCTGTGCCTGCGGATGCAAATCTCGCAGAAGCCGTTCGATAACCACAAGCTGCGTCAAGCCCTCGTGACGGCGGCCGACAACGGCAAGATCAAGAACCTGGTCTATCCCAAGGGCGGCGATGTCGGGCAGAACCATCATGTGGCGCCGGTACATCCGGAATATTTCCCGCTGCCGACGCTCAAGCGCGACGTGGCGAAAGCGAAGAAGCTGCTCGCCGAAGCCGGGTACAAGAACGGCATCGAGTTGACCATCGACGTCGGCAACACCGACGGTCCGTGGCACCAGACGGTGTGCGAAGCCCTGCGCGACCAGGTGAAGGAAGCGGGCATCAATCTGAAAATCAACGTGATGCCGGCCTCGAAGTACTGGGAGGTTTGGGACAAGACTCCGTTCGGCGCCACCGCCTGGACGCACCGTGCGCTCGGCACCATGGTGATGGGCCTGGGCTACCGGACCGGCGTGTCCTGGAACGAGACCCACTTCGCCAGCAAGGAATTCGACGACGCTTTGAGCGATGCGGAAGCGACGTTCGACGTCGAGGAACGCCGCAAGAAGATGGCGAAGGTGCAAAAGCTCCTCCAGGACGCGGCCGTGATGGTCCTGCCGCTGT
Organism: Rhodospirillaceae bacterium; assembly: GCA_009840595.1. Classification (GTDB taxonomy): domain Bacteria; phylum Pseudomonadota; class Alphaproteobacteria; order Bin65; family Bin65; genus Bin65. The sequence goes on from VXNK01000017.1 coordinate 14,769, forward strand.
TCCGGCCGGTCTATAACGCCTCGGCGAAGAACGTGCACGGCTACCTGATGCATCCGACGGGCTTCCACCAGTTCAACAAGGTCTGGATCGCCTAGATACAGGAAGCCTCAAGCGCCCCGGCCCGAAACGGCCGGGGCGTTTTTCCTGACTCCGGACCGGTAGGCCCCCCATGCTCAAACTGATTGCCCGGCGCCTGCTGCAGATGGTTCTCATCATGGCGGTGGTGTCGCTGATTCTGTTCGTCGTTTTCGACAGCGACAAATTCAAGAAACAGATCGCCGTCGCCGAACTCGGCGGCTTCTCCGTCGCGGCCATGTCCGATAACGACTATCGGATATGGCTTAAGAGCAAGGGCCTCGACGTGCCCGTGTACGAACGCTATGCCCAGTGGGTCGGCGGTCTGCTGCAAGGCGATTTCGGCAAGTCCTTCGAGAAGAACGCGCCCGTATCCAAAGTGATGGGCGAACGCCTGCTCAATACGGGAATCCTCGCCTTCTGGGTGTTCGCCCTGATGATTCCGCTATCGCTGATTTTCGGGATTGTGGCGGGCATGAAGGAGGGGTCCTTTCAGGACAGATCGGTGTCCTTCATCGCCGTCTTTACGACCTCGATCCCCGAGATCGCGACGGCGATTCTGCTCACGGTCATCGTTGCGCTCGGCCTGGGCTGGCTGCCGGCGAAATCGGCCATGACCGGCGGCTGGAATTCGGTCGAATTGATCCTGCCGGTCCTCACCCTGGTGCTCTACGACTTCGGCTATGTCGCCCGGATGACGCGGGCCTCGATGGCCGAAGTGATGACGTCGCAATATATCCGCACCGCCGTGTTGAAGGGCATTCCCTACGCCCGGGTCATCATGCGGCATGCGCTGCGCAACGCGCTGATCGCGCCGTTCACCGTGATTGTGCTGCAACTCAACTGGCTGCTCTCCGGGGTCGTGGTGGTGGAGGTGTTCTTCCAGTTCAACGGTTTCGGCAAGATGCTGCTGGAGGCCGCCCTGTTCGGCGACGTCTACGTTATTCAGGCGGCTACGCTGGTCGCGGTCTTCGTCGCCGTGCTGTCGCAGATCATTTCGGATGTCGGGTACACCTTCCTCAACCCGCGCATCCGGTTCAGCTAGGAGGCGGCGATGACGGACACCACCATGCCGGCGCCGCGCCTGTCCCTGGTGCAGCGCCTGAAACGGCCGACGGCCCTGATCGTCCTCAGCGTGCTCATGGTCATCCCGCTGGTCGCCTATGTCATGTTCGGCGAACCGCTGGCCAGGGCCGGGATCCGGGAAATCGTGCTGATTCCGGCGATCCCGGCGACGCTGATTCTCTATGCCCTTGCGATGTCGAGCTGGCGGGAATCCTGGGTCGCCATCCTCGGCGGCACCCTGGTGTTTTTCTGGGTCTTCGTCGCGGTTTCGGTGCCTTTCCTGCCGCTGCTCGATCCGAACAAGCCGATCCGTCCGTTCGCACAGCCGGGCACGGAAATGGGCGACATCACCTTCTGGCTCGGCACCGATCTCAAGGGCCGCGACATGCTCTCCCGCATGCTGTGGGGCTGCCAGCGCGTCCTGGTCTGGGGCGTGACGGCAACGGCGGTGGCCTATGTGGTCGGGTGCATCTTCGGCCTGATCGCCGGCTATATCAGCGGCATCTGGGACGAGATCATCTCGTTCATTTCCAACGTGCTGCTGTCCTTCCCGGTGATGGTGCTGTTCATCCTGATCCTGAACTATCTGGGCCCCAGCGGCTTCAACATCGTCATTGCGGTCACCTTCGCGTCGGCGCCGGCGATCATGCGTATCGTGCGCGGCCTCGCGCTCGACAACAAGACGCGCGACTACGTCTTCGCGGCCCAGACCCGCGGCGAGCATCCGTTCCGCATCATGGTGTGGGAACTGCTGCCCAACGTGCGCGGACCGATCATCGTCGATGCCTGCCTGCGCCTCGGCTACACCACGGTGGCGATCACAACGCTGACCTTCCTCGGCCTCGGCCTGCAGCCGCCGGATCCCGATTGGGGCCTGATGATCAAGGAATCCGCCAACCTTATGGTCTTGCAATTCTCATACATGCTGCTGATCCCGGCTCTGGCGGTGTCCAGCCTGATCCTGGGCTTCAACCTGATGGCCGACGGCCTGCGCGAAATGAGCCTGCGCGACTAGGGACGGGAGGGTGACATGAACGACGCGACTCCTGTTCTGGAGTGCCGCAACCTCAGCATTTCCTATTACGTCCGCGCCGGCGAAATCCCCGCGGTCGTCGATTTCAACCTGAGGCTGATGCCCGGCGAAGCCCACGGCATCGTCGGCGAGTCCGGCTGCGGCAAGTCCACCGTGGCGCTCGCCGTCATGAACTATATGGGCAAGAACGGCGGCATCACCGGCGGCGAGATCCTGTTCGAAGGGCGCGACATGCGCACGATGAGCAACGAGGAACTGCGCCAGATCCGCGGCTCGAAAATCGCCATGGTCTATCAGGAGCCGATGGCCTCGCTCAATCCGGCCATGCGGATCGGCGAGCAGCTCGCCGAGGTGCCGCTGTACCATGAGGCCGAGACCTCGAAGGAGGCGGCCTTCGACCGGGCGGAGCAGATGCTCGCCAAGGTGCGCCTGCCCGACCCACTGCGCATCATGAACGCCTATCCGCACCAGATATCCGGCGGGCAGCAACAGCGCGTGGTGATCGCCATGGCGCTGCTCGCCAATCCGCGACTGCTGTTGCTGGACGAGCCGACGACCGCGCTCGACGTGACGGTGGAGGCCGGCATCGTCGAACTCATCAAGGACATATCCTCCGAGTTCGGCACCTCCATGATCTACATCTCGCACAATCTGGGACTGATCCTGGAGACCTGCGACCGCCTGACCGTGATGTATTCGGGCGAAGCCGTCGAAAACGGCAGCATCTCCGACGTGTTCAACAATATGCGCCACCCCTATACGCGGGGCCTCTTCTCCTCGATTCCGCTGCCCAGCGCCGACAAGAATGCGCGCCCGCTGCTGCCGATCCGCGGCCAGCTGCCGCTGCCCCACGACCGGCCGGTCGGCTGCTATTTCGGACCGCGCTGCGATTATTTCGAGGCCGGCCGCTGCGACCAGGGGCTGATCCCTATGGAGGACACCGGCGCCGGCGAGCGCCATGCCGTGCGCTGCGTCCGCTTCCAGGAAATCGACTGGTCCGTACCGCTGCCGCGCCCGGACGCCGGCCCCCCGGTCGAGGCGGGCGATATCGTTCTCAACGTGCAGCAGTTGCAGAAGCACTACGAGATCGAGACCGGCGGGCTTTTCCTCTCCGGCGAGAAGAAAACGGTCAAGGCCAACGAAGCGCTCGATTTCCGGGCGCGCGAGGCCGAGACGGTCGCCATCGTCGGCGAATCCGGCTGCGGCAAGTCCACCTTCGCCAAGGTGCTGATGGGCCTGGAATCGGCAACCAACGGCGAGGTCACGCTGGACAATGTCGAACTGGGCCAGCTCGCCGTCCAGAAACGCGACGAGGAAACGATCTCGCGCCTCCAGATGGTGTTCCAGAATCCGTTCGATACGCTTAATCCGAGCCACAGCGTGGGCGGCCAGATCGGCCGGGTGATCCGGAAATTCGGCGTCGAGACCGACAGGGAGAAGATCGAGCAGCGGGTCCACGAACTGCTCGATATCGTCAAGCTGCCGCGGGACTTCGCCAGGCGCCGGCCGCGCCAGCTCTCCGGCGGCCAGAAGCAGCGCGTCGGCATCGCCCGCGCCTTCGCCGGCGATCCGAAGGTCGTGATTGCCGACGAACCGGTCTCGGCGCTCGACGTGTCGGTGCAGGCGGCGGTCACCGGCCTGTTGATGGATATCCAGCGCGAGAACCGCACGACCCTGCTGTTCATCAGCCACGATCTCTCGGTCGTGCGCTATCTCGCCGACCGCATCGTCGTGATGTATCTCGGCCGGATCATGGAGAAGGGCACGACGGACGAGATTTTCGCGCCGCCCTACCATCCCTATACCGAAGCGCTGCTGTCGGCGGTGCCGATCGCCGATACGTCGGTCAACAAGCGCAAGGTCGTGCTGACCGGCGAGCTGCCGTCGCCGGCCAATCCGCCCTCCGGCTGCGTGTTCTGCACGCGGTGCCCCTATGCCATGCCGGGCGTGTGCGACGTCGATCCGCCGCCGGTGCGCGAGTTTGCGCCGCGCCACAACATCGCCTGCCATCTGGAGCCGGAGAAGCTCGCGGCGATGGAACCGGTGATCACGATCGAGGAAGAGCAGGCCGCCTGAACCGGCAACCGCCCTACCGCCCCGGTTTGGACGAATTGCCAGCCGATTGCAGGCCGATTGCTTCCGCGGCGCGGCGCGCTATCATCCCGGTATGAGCGACGACGATAGCGAAGGCGAAGATACCGGCGCAGACTGGGCGTTCGCGGAAGCCGACCGGGCGAATCCGGACGAGGTCGACTACGATCTCGACCGGACGCTCCAGTCCATGGTGGCCCTGCGCGCCGAAATCCCCGAAGACGCCTTTACCGCCGGCATTCTGGGCACGGAGCGGGCCGGCAACGGCATCGTCATCGACGATTCCGGCCTCGTCCTCACCATCGGCTACCTGACGACCGAGGCGGAGACGATCTGGCTCAACACCCACAACGGCGCGGCCGTGCCGGGCCACGCCGTGGCCTACGATTTCGAGAGCGGCTTCGGCCTGGTGCAGGCGCTCGGGCGGCTGAATTGCCCGGCGCTCGAATTCGGCAGTTCGAGGAAGCTTGGCGCCGGCTCGAAAGTCGTGGTCGCCGGGCACGGCGGATACGAACATGCCCTGGCGGCCCGGGTGGTCGGCAAACGCGAATTCGCCGGCTATTGGGAATACGTCCTGGACGAGGCGATCTTCACCGCGCCGGCCCATCCCAACTGGGGCGGCGCCGCGCTGATCGGCCCGGACGGCAAGCTCCACGGCGTCGGCTCCCTGTTCGTGCAGAACGCCCGCGGCGGCGAGCAGCGGTCCGACGGCAACATGATCGTGCCGATCGACCTGTTGCCGCCGGTGCTCGACGACCTCAGGGCCCATGGCGCCGCCACCCGCAGCGCCCGCCCCTGGCTCGGCCTCTACGCCGCCGAGGTATCGGATCAGCTCGTCATCATCGGCCTGGTGGAAGACGGTCCGGCCCACAAGGCCGGGCTGCTGCCGGGCGATATCGTGCTCCAGGTCATGGGCTCGCCGGTCGGCGACCTGCCGGATTTCTTCCGCACGGTCTGGGAAACCGGCAGCGCCGGGACCAGGGTACCGCTGACCGTCGTACGCGAGGGCGAGGTTTCGCAGGTCTCGGTCAGGAGCATCGACCGCAACAGCATGCTCAAGCGGCCCAGGCTGCACTGAAGCGCCGGAGGCCTCCATGTCCCGCCGAACGATCCGGGCCGCGCTGCTTCTCCTGCCGGCCCTGATCGCGGTTGCGCTGCCGGCGCCGGGCGCCCGGGCCTTCGATCCCCGCTGCCCGGTGGCGACCGAAGAACGAGCCCGGGCATTGGCGGAGCGGTAAGCGTCCGGCCTGACCGGCCTTGTGGCGGGTCTGTGCGAAGCGGCAGTTT
>VXNK01000101.1 GCA_009840595.1 Rhodospirillaceae bacterium
CTGTGGGTACGATTGCGCCAAACGCTGGAATCTGGTAGGGGCGCTTTCACGGCAATGCCGGGTCGCCGGGTCGCCGGGTCGCCGGGTCGCCGGGTCGCCGGGTCGCCGGGTCGCCCAATCTGCGTCTTCCACATGGGACCGCTCTCGTCCGCTAGCCTCCCCGTCTGAGTCTTCCTCCGCCGCACGGCGCTCCGGCCCCGATACTCCCGACAGCTTCGATCCTGCTACCGCGCACCGCGGCGTTGCCGCGTATGCGGGTTCCGCCGTCCGCCGGCTGCGCCGCAGCCTCTCCGCTGGCTTGCTCGCCTTCCCGCTGTTGTTAGGCCTCGCACCAGAGGCTGCCGCTCAGACCACGTATACAGTCTCGGTCAGCGTATTACCGACTTCGGCGATCGAAGGCGATTCCGGCACCAAGGACGCTGTTGTCACGGTAAGCATATCGTCTTTGCCGCCACAACACTTTCCAATTGACGTCTGCATGGGAGGTACAGCAACGCGTGGCGATGACTACTCTTGGCGATTTTCAAACGGGAATCTCGTAACCGGTATCGACGACGAGTGTCGAAATTTCGCTTTTGGGGGAGGATTCGGCGACAGCTTTACCTTCCGGATCAGGGTTGATGGCGATACGACGAACGAACCCAACGAAACCGTGGAAATTTCGCTGAAGGCCCACGCCGATACACCCGGCGGCGTCGATCTGTCGGACACGGCCACCTACACGATCACGAACGACGACGGCACGCCGCCCCCGACCGGCTCCCTGACCCTCACCCCGCCCACGTCGTTGGGTGTGCGGGAGGGCGAGACGGCGACCTACACGGTGGTGCTCGATACGGCGCCGACGGGCACGGTGACGGTGACCCTGACGTCGAGCAATCCCGATGTCACCCCCAGCCCCGCGACCCTGACCTTCAATGTCAGCGGCACGAAGCGCTGGAACGTCCCGCAGACGGTGACGGTGAGCGCGGCCGAGGATATGGACTTGGCGCACGACTCGTCGATGCTCACCCACACCGCCTCGGGCGGCGGCTACGACGGGGTGACCGCGGACAGTTTCACGGTTTCCGTGATCGACAACGACACGGCGTCGCTGGTTCTCTCGACCGAGGAGCTGACGGTGATGGAGGGCGGGAGCAGTACCTACACGGTGCGTCTCGCGCTGCGGCCCTCGAACACGGTGACGGTGACCCCGTCGTTGCGCACTCCCAACCCCGATATCACCGTCGACCCCGCGAGCCTGAGCTTCTCGACCTCGGACTGGAGCATTCCGCAGACGGTGAGGGTGAGCGCGCGCCATGACGCCGACAAGCTCGGCGAGAGGGCGATGCTCGACCACGCCGCCGCGGGCGGCGGCTACGACGGGGTAACCGGGACCGTGGACGTTGCGGTGGCCGACGATGAGGGCGCGTGCGGCACGAAGTGCGTCCGGATCTCGCCGAACGGCGCCATCGCCGAGGGCGATAACGCGACGTTCACGCTGCACGCGAACCCGGCGCCGACGCGGGACCTGAAAGTGCGGGTGTTCGTGGAGGATCTCCGGTCGACCTTCCTGCTGGCCGGGGACAGGGGCACCCGGACGGTCACGCTCCCGGCGCACCAGGCCGCCGTGGTCATCCGGGTACCGACCCAGGACGACGCGAAGGACGAGCCGAACGGCTGGATTCTGGCGCAGGCCCGCAGGTTCGTCGGCAACGACCAGGGCTACGCCGTGCAAAAGGACAGCCAGGGCCAGTTGGGCCTGCAGCAGGCGCTGGTGGCGGTGAGCGACAACGACGCTCCGCCGGCGCCGGAGACCGGCCTGACGAAGTTCGTGACGTTCACCCTGTCGCAGGCGACCATCGAGGAGGATGCGGCCGACCCGTGGGTCGACGTCGACATCAGCCTTTCCGAGCCGCACACGCCCGCCGGGCCCCCCGGCTCTGTGACTCCGGTGCTCGACTCCAGGGTCTGCTTTTCCGGCTCGGCGCGGCGCAGCCGCAACCTGCATCAGACCGGCGACAACGGGTACGACTACCGGGTGTGGGTGACAGAGGACATCCACGGGGAAATCGCCGAGAGAATCGACGGCGGCGCCTGTTCCAGCGCCTCGTTCAAGCGCGGTGAGACGCAAGCGCGGATGCGCATCGAGATACTGGACGACGACCACGAGGACAGCGGGGAGACGATCCGGGTCGGGATGGAGCGGGTCGACCTGCCGAAGTGGCGCCGCCTCGGGGTCGGTATCGCCACGCCGCTCACGACCCTCGTCATCCTCAACGACGAGGGCGCCACGCTGCCGGCCGGGCATCCGGTGGTGAAGTACGGGTCGCTGGTGAAGTCGTTCCACGCCCGGATCACGGCGCAGGGCGCGCATGGCAACGGCGCCCGCGGCGGCTGGAACAAGCGGTTCCTGAAGGCGATGGGGCACCCGGACTATGTCGACTATCCGCAGGCGGCGGTGACGGTGGCGGATGCGACGCGGCTGTGGAACCACGGCGGCCCCGGCGCCAACACGGCCTGGAACGGCACGGTGGAGGCGGTGACCTACGCCGAACGGTACTTCGCCGGGCAGGTGACGACACCCGACCCGGCACCCGTGCCGGAGATCGCGATCGCGGCGGGGGCCGATGTCACGGAGGGCACGGCTGCGACCTTCGTCCTCACGGCCAATCCGGCCCCGGCCGCACCACTGGATGTGACCGTGACGGTCGCCACGGAGGGCGACTACGGCATCACGGCCGGCGAGCGGACGGTCACCATCCCGGTATCGGGCAGCACTACGCTGACGCTGGCGACGACGGGCGACGACGCGGACGAGCCCGACGGCTCGGTGAGTGCGACCCTGGCTGCCGGCGACGGCTACACGGTGGGCACGGCGTCCTCGGGGACGGTCGCCATCGCGGACGATGATGTGCCTGAGATCACGATCGCGGCGGGGGCCGGCGTCACGGAGAGCACGGCTGCGAGCTTCACGCTGACGGCCAACCCGGCGCCGGCCGCGCCGCTGGATGTGACCGTGACGGTTGCCGCCGACGGCGATTATGGCATCACGGCCGGCACGCGGACCGTCACGATTCCAACGACCGGCAGCTATGAGCTAACCCTCTCCACCGCGGGCGACGACGCGGACGAGGCGGACGGCTCGGTGAGCGCGACGGTGGACGCCGGCAGCGGCTACACGGTGGGCTCCGCGTCCTCCGGGACGGTTGCCATCGCGGACGACGACGCGCCGGGATCGGTGCTGCCGGCCGCTCATCCGGTGATCAAGTACGCCGCGCTGGTCAAGTCGTTCCATGACCGGATCACGGCGCAGGGCGCGCATGGCAACGGCGCCCGCGGCGGCTGGAACAAGCGGTTCCTGAAGGCGATGGGGCATTCGGACTATGTCGACTATCCGCAGGCCGCGGTGACGGTGGCGGATGCGACGCGTCTGTGGAACCACGGCGGCCCCGGGGCCAACACGGCCTGGAACGGCACGGTCGAGGCGGTGACCTATGCGGAGCAATACTTCGCCGGACAGGTGACGGCGGAGGACGAGGACACTACCGACCCGGCACCCGCGCCGGAGATCACGATCGCGGCGGGGGCCGATGTCACCGAGGGCACGGCTGCAACCTTCGTTCTGACGGCCGATCCGGTTCCGACCGCGCCGCTGGATGTGACCGTGACCGTTGCCGCCGACGGCGCGTTCGGCATTACGGCCGGCGAGCGGATGGTGACCATCCCGGTATCGGGCAGCTTTACGCTGACGCTGGCGACGGCGGGCGACGACGCGGACGAGCCCGACGGCGCGGTGAGCGCGACGGTGGCTGCCGGCACCGGCTACACGGTGGGTTCTGCTTCTTCCGGCACCGTCGCCATCGCGGATGACGACCTGCCGCCGCCGGCCGCCGACCCGGAGGTGACCATCGCGGCGGGCAGCGGCGTGACGGAGGGCACGGCTGCGAGCTTCGTCCTGACGGCCAGTCCGGCGCCGACCGCGCCGCTGGATGTGACGGTGACGGTTGCGACCGACGGTGCGTTCGGCATTACCGCCGGCGAGCGGACGGTGACCATCCCGACCGCCGGCAGCACTACGCTGACGCTGGCGACCACGGGCGACGATACGGACGAGCCCGACGGCTCGGTGAGTGCGACGGTAACTGCCGGCACGGGCTACACGGTCGGCTCTGCTTCTTCCGGGACGGTGGCCATCGCGGACGACGACCTGCCGCCGCCGGCGGTCTCGGTCTCCGGAGGCGATGGAATCACCGAGGGCGGCGATGCGCTCTTCACGGTAACGGCGGACCGGGCGGTGGCCGCGGACCTCGCGGTGACGCTGAACGTCGCGGAGGCCGCAGGCCCCGATAGGGTGGACGCCTCCATCCGACGGCATCGCAATGTGCCATGGTGGTGTTGTTGAACCGCCAATGGGAAGGAGGCGTCCAATGAAGGAAGTTAGCATCATCGGGATCGACCTGTCGAAGAACAGCTACCAGTTTCACGGGGCGCATGCGGACGGTTCTGTGGCGTTCCGGGTCAAGCGGTCTCGGGGTCGGGTTATTCCGTTTCTGTCGTCTCAGTCTGCCTGCACGGTTGCGATGGAGGCGTGCGGGGGCGCGCATTACTGGGGCCGCGAGATCGGCAAGCTGGGCCATGAGGTGCGGCTGATTCCGCCGATTTATGTGAAGCCTTATGTGAAGCGCCAGAAGAACGACGCGGCGGATGCGGAGGCGATCTGCGAGGCGGCGTCGCGCCCGACGATGCGCTTCGTTGCGGTGAAAAGCGAGGAGAGCCAGGCGCGGGCGATGCAGTTGGGGGTGCGCATGCTGCTGGTGCGCCAGCGCACGCAGACGATCAACGCGCTGCGGGGTCATCTTGCGGAGTTCGGCCTCGTGGCTCCCAAGGGGCCGGCGCATGTGGCGCGTCTGGCCTGGGCGCTTGAGGGCGAGGAGGGGGCGGCGCTGCCGGCGCTGGTACGTGAGATGGGGGCGCTGTTGGTAGAGCGGATCGCCGAGTTGGACCGGAAGGTTGCGGAGTTCGACCGGGTGCTGCGGGCCGCCGCGCGCGAAGACGAGGAGGCCGCCCGCGCGATGACTGTGCCGGGGGTGGGGCCGATCACCGCGCTGGCGCTCCAGGCCCTGGCCCCGCCGCTCGAAACCTTCCGCAAGGGGCGCGACTTCGCCGCTTGGCTCGGCCTCACGCCCCGCCAGCGCACAACCGCCGGCAAGCCCCGGCTCGGCAAGATCTCGAAGATGGGCCAGAAGGACTTGCGCCGCCTGCTGGTGGTCGGCGCGATGTCGGTGATCCAGAACGCCATCCGCCGGGGCAAGACTGACGATCCCTGGCTGGCGCGCCTGCTGGTGAAAAAGCCCAGGAAGCGCAAGCTCGTCGCCGTGGCGCTCGCCAATCGCATGGCGCGCGTCCTCTGGGCGCTGGCCATGAAGAAGGAAACCTACCGGGCTCCCGCCGTCGCCTGAGAAGGTGGCGCGGCGAGCCGTCGGAGGATGCAGGCAGGCCGAGGCAAGGAGTAAGGGCAAACGGTCAATGAGACGGGATCGGGAAAACCAGGCTGATCCGGCGCGCCGCGAGCGCATGGCCCCGATATGGACCCGGTCCGCGTATCTCCATACTGGCCCGCGGCGACTCAACAGCCGCACAAGGGAAACCGGACACACGACTGCGCCTGACCGCATGCGCCATACCCAGCCAAAAAAACGCTTGCATCCAGGGAGGCGTCCACACACGGATCGGGGTCCGGGGCAAGCTCCGACTTCGTGGCCGCGGCCGACGAGGGCGAGAAGACGGTGACCATCCTTGCCGGCGAGAGCGCGGGCACGCTGACCGTGCGGACCGACGACGACGCGGTGGACGAGCCCGACGGCTCGGTGACGGCGACCCTGGCCGCCGGCACCGGCTACACGGTGGCGGCGTCTCCGAACGATGCGGCCTCGGTCCAGGTGGCGGACAACGACGTCGCCGCCGCGGGACCGTCGAGGATCTCGGTTCAGGACGTCACCGTCCAGGAGGGCGGGACCGCCGTGATCCCGGTGACGCTGAGCCCCGCGCCGACGAAGCCGGTGTCGCTGTTCTACAAGCCGGTGTCCGCGGGCATCGGCAAGGGCTTCGCCACGGTGGCGGACTTCTATCTGACGCGGAAGGCCTTCCTGCATTTCGGTCCGGGCGAGACGCTGAAGTACGCCCGGATCCGGACCAAGCAGGACAGCCATGACGAGGGGAGCGAGCGGTTCCAGGTGATGGTGGTTCCGGCGCGCGGCGATATCACCCCGGCGGGGGTCCCGGTCTACGGGACCATCACCATCACCAACAGCGACCCGCTTCCGGCGGCGTACGCGAGCCGGGAAGCCGGGCCGTGCGCGGCGGCGGCCGAAGAACGGATCGGACGATCCCGGGAAAGGAGAGACGCGGTGAGGGCGCCGGTGAAGAGGATGCCGGCAGCCGGCATGGGCAACCCGGTCGCCACGATGCGCATTCTCGCCGTCACGGCGCTCGCCATGGTGGCCTTGGCGGTCGGCCCGGACCTCGCGCTGGCGACCACGGACACGACCTTCGACGCGCCGCTCGACACGGTGTCCGACATCGTCGGCGGCACCGGCGGCCAGCTCGCGGCGGCCCTGGCCGTGGGCGCGGCGCTGGTCGGCTCGGTGCTGCGCTTCAACGCCATGCAGCTGATGGGCGCGGTCGGCGTCGGCATCGCCGCGGGCGCCGGGACCGGCATCGTCACCGGCCTGGTCGGCACGGCGATCGTCTGACGGGGCATCCGATGAACGATACCGCGCGCCACACCATCCCGCGCCGTCTCGACGATCCGGAGCGCTGGCTGTTCTGGACCGTCGACGAGGCCGCCGCCCTGATGGGTCCCGCCCTGCTCGGTTTGGCCGCGAACCAGTTCGTGCCGGGGCTCATTGCCGGCGTCGGCGGCTGGCTGGTGCTGCGCCGGGTCAAGCGCGGCGGCGGGGCCAACATCGCGCGCTACGCCCTCTACTGGTTCCTGCCGGACTTCGTGCTGCGTCTCAAGGCGACGCCGCCAAGCCATCTCCGCAGGTTTGTCGGTTGAGGCGGGAGCGATGCGCCGTGTCGATCTCGACCTTGCCGTCCGCCGGGTGCGCGATATCCGCCTGGCCCTGACCGGGCTGCTGGTGCTGTCGATGACCGCCAACCTGGCGTTGACCGCAGGCTTCGCCGGACGCGAGACGGCGACGGTGCTGGTGCCGGCGGCGGCCGGGCCGTCCTGGGCGGTTGGCGGCAGCGGCGCCGGCGAGGGCCGCGCCGGGGCGCGGTATCTGGAGGACATGGCGCGCACCGTGGCGGTGACCTTGCTCACCCTCACCCCGGAGAACGCGGCCCATGTGCGGCTGGCGGCGGCGCGGATGAGCCATGCCTCGGCACGGGGCGCGATCGGCGCCTGGGTCGAGGCCGAGGCCGCGCGCATGGCCGGGCGCGATCTCGCCAGCGCCTTCTATCCCGACGGCATCGAGGCCGACCCCGGGCGTCTCGCGGTGGAGATATCGGGCGAGCTGGTGACCTGGATCGGCCGCGAGGAAGCCTCGCGCGAGGACCGGCGCTACCGCCTCGCCTTCCGCATCGAGGCCGGGCGCATCGGGCTCCTGCGCTTCGAACAGATGGAGGATTGAGAATGAGATGGATTTATCGGCGCTCGCTCGCTGTTGCGTGCCTGATGTTCGCGGGCGCGTTCGCCCTGCCCGCGCCGGCGGCGGCGATGCAGATCCTGGAGGCGGTCGACCATGCCGAGCTCGCCGCGGAGGTCTCGGCGACGGAGGTCAACCGCATCGCGCTCATCGGCGACCGGATCGCCCGGGTGGTGCGCGCGCCGGACGGTTATGCGGTCGAGCATGATGCGGTGTCGGGCGATCTCTGGCTCAGGCGCGTTGACGGTACGCCCCCGACGGCGACGCCGGTGACGCTGTTCCTCGGCACCGAGAAGGGCTTCACCTACCGGCTGACTCTCACGCCCTCCGACCGCGACGCGGCGCAGATCCTGATCCGCAATGCGGCACTGTCGCAGGACACCGCCGCCTCCTCCGTTCCGGCCGCAGCCGATCCCCACCTCGCGGCTCTGGTGAAGCTCGTGCGCGCGGTGGCGCGGCGCGAGCCGATTGCCGGATACGAAATCCTCGCCGGCGGTACTTCCTTAGCTGCCGGTCTCACTCTCATCGAGACCTGGCGGGGCCCGCGCTTCCGGGCGCTCGTGTTCGAGGCCGGCCGTTCCGCGCCCTCGGGCGGGGACGGGCTCGCGGGCCTCGCCGGGACCATCGGGGAAAGCCTGACCGGTGGCCATGTTTCCGCGTTCTGGCTGGCGGGTCCCGGCACGGGACCGAGGGGCGGACGGCTCGTCGTGGCGGTTGTGGAAACCGCCCGCATGGAGACCCCGCAATGAGCGCCGGGCGGACTGCCGATCCCGCCGCGGCCGATGCCGTGCGCCGGCGCCAGCTGCTGCTGTTCTCCGCGATCGCGGCGGTCGTGCTGGTCGCGCTGGCGGCCTGGCTCGGCATGGGCGGCGGCGGACAGCCGGCCCCGCGGGGCGGTATCGAGGCCGGGATCGTGTCACCGGACATGGCCGAGAAGGTGTGGACGCGGCGTTCCGAGGCCCGGCTCGGCGAGATCGAGACGCAGATGCGCGAAACGCGCCAGGAGGCGCGCACGCTCCGTGCCGACAACGAGCGCCTGCGGGCGACGCTGGAACGCGACGCCGCGGATGCGCGCACGGTGATCGACCGGCAGGCGGCCATGATCGCCGATCTCGAAGGCCGGCTCCGGACGCCCGCGCAGCCGGGGACGGCGCCGGACGGCGACATTGCGGCGGATCCTTATTTCCGTGTTCCGTCCGCGACGCCCGCGACCGGCAACGGCAGGCAGGCGCGACCGGCCGCGCCCGCGCCCATGATCGAGACCTTCGAGCTGGACGGCAGCCCGCAATCGTCGGCCACCGATCCGCGCACCGGTCCCGAACTCGTCGCCGACGCGGTGGCCAAGCCGGTCTCGGCCTGGCTGCCGGCGGGCGCGCACGCCGAGGCCATTGTGTTGGCCGGCGTCGACGCCTCGGCGGGCATCTCCTCGCAGGGCGATCCCCGCCCGGTGCTGATGCGCATCACCGGCCCCGCCTGGACCGCCGCCGAGGACGGCACCGCCCTTCAGGTCGACATCGACGGCTGCACCGTCACCGGCGCGGCCCATGGCGATCTCTCCTCGGAGAAGGTCTATGTGCGCTTCCGCACCATGACCTGCGCGGGGCCGGAGCCGGGCACGGTGGTCGAGACCGAGGTCGCGGGCTTCGTCGCCGGTTCGGGCAAGACCGGCGTGCGCGGCCCGGTGGTGAGCCGCGAGGGCGCGCTGGTCGAGAAGGCGTTCCTCGCCGGCATGATCTCCGGCGCCGGCCAGGGCGTGGCGCAGGCCTTCCAGCCCCAGGCGGCGGCGACGGGCGGCGGCGGTGCCGCGGTCGCCAATACCGCGCTCTCCGACATCGGCCGCGCCGGTCTCGGCGCCGGCGCATCGAGCGCGGGCCAGAAGGTGGCCGACTACATGATCCGGCGCGCCGAGCAGTACCAGCCGGTGATCCAGCTCCAGGCCGGCACGAAGGTGACGCTGGTCTTCCTCGAAGGCGCCCGCATCGACGGCCGGACCGTTACCAAGAAATCCGCCCAGGGAGGGAATTGAGATGACCATGAGGAAGAACCGTGTGCGCCGCCGGGCGCTGCCTGCCGCCGCGCTTGCGACGATCCTGCTCGCGGGCTGCTCATCGGGGCATATCGGCGAGGACTGGCAGTGTCCGCTGGCGGCGGGCGGGTCCTGCGCCAGCGTCGCCGCCGCCGACCCGGCAGTGCCGAAGACGGGCGTCATGCAGGCGCCGGCATCGGGACAGCCGATCCGGCTGCTGCCCCGCGAGACGGAAACGGAGCGTGCCGATCCAGCCGAGACAGAGCCGAGGTCCTGCGAGGCGGCGTGCGGCTTCGATCCGTTCGCCTGGCTCGCACGGCTGTTCGGGGGAACGGATGACCATCGCCAAGGCGCGACGAACGCCGGATCGGCAATGGTCGATCCCAGCGCCGATGTTGCATCGTCCCCGACCGCCGCAGCGAACTCGGCGCCGGATCGTCCGGACTCCGCCGCCGCCCTTCCGGCCGCCGCCGCTTCCGGCGATGACGGCCTGCCAACCGACGATCCGCGCACCGGCGAGGTTGTGGCGCGCATCTGGATCGCGCCCTTCGTCGATGCCGACGGAATGTACCGCGAGGGTGCCTACGTCCGTGTCGTGCTGGAGCCGGCCGGCTGGAGGCTGCCGTAATGGCAACGGGCGCGCTTTCCCGGCTGCTGGAGATGTTCGAGGGTCCCGAGGCGCCGGGGCCGTGGACGCCGCCGGCCCTGCCGGCCGCGCTGCACGCGCTGCTGCCCTGGCGCGCCTTCGACGAGTCGAGCGAGCTCTACGTCAACGCGGGCTCCGTCGGCTTCGTCATCGAACTGCCGCCCTTTGCCGGCATCGACGCCGAGACCCTGGGCGCCCTCTCGGGCACGCTGGCCGACGCCGCGCCCGAGCGCTGCACGATCCAGGTGATCCACTGGGCGAGCCCGCGCTTCGGCGCCACCGTCCGTGCCTGGGCCGAGCCGCGTGTTGGTGGAAGCGAGGCCCTGGCAAGAATGGGCAACCGCCGCCGCGAACTCCTGGCTCCCGGCGGCTGGCGCAGGCTGCATGGAGGGGGACCGCCCTTCACCCTCTCGGACTACCGGGTATTCGTCACCGCCTGCCTCGTCGGCCCGCCGGGTCCGGCTTCGGAGACCGCGCTCGGCGCCTTCCGCCGTGCGCTGGAGGGCACGCTCGCTTCCGCCGGGGCCCAGACACGCCGTCTCGAACCCGACGGGCTGCTGTCGCTGGCGGCGGAACTGACCGCGCCCGACATTGCCGGACGCCATGACGGCGGGACCGAGCGTCCCGCGCGCCGCTGGTCGCCCAGGGATCCGCTGCATGAGCAGTGCATCGCGCCCGGCCGCGCGCTCGGCGTCACCCCCCGCGGCCTCGCCTTCCACCACGCGGAGGGAGAAGACGTGGCGGTCCGCGTCCTGTCGGCCATCGCCTTCCCGGAGGTCTGGCCGGGCTGGCGCGGCAATGCGCTGATCGGCGACTTCCACCGCGACTTCCTCCAGCCCGGCTGTCCGGTGCTGACCTGCCTCACGGTCATGACCGGCGATGCCGCATCGGGCGAGAAGGCCTTCCTCAAGGCGGCCCGCGCCACCCAGCAGGCCGGCACCGGCATCGCGCGCTATCTCCCGGGTCTCCCCGAGAAGGCGCGCGACTGGCAGGCGGTCA
This sequence comes from Rhodospirillaceae bacterium, assembly GCA_009840595.1. Classification (GTDB taxonomy): domain Bacteria; phylum Pseudomonadota; class Alphaproteobacteria; order Bin65; family Bin65; genus Bin65. Next base: position 11,303 of record VXNK01000101.1, read on the forward strand.
CCGAGCGGCTGAAGGACGGCGAGCGGCTGGTGCGGGCCTGCTACATGGCGTCTGTCTACGCCCCATTGGGTGTGCTCGACGAGGCCGAACAGGCGGTGCGCGCGATCTATCACGGCCAGGGCTGGCGCGTCGCCGCCGAGCGCTACATGCAGCTCCCGTCGTGGCTGGCGTGTTTGCCCATGGCCTCCGCCGGCGGGCTCGACGGCGACCTCGAACGCATGGGGCGGATGAAGACCCTGCTGACGTCGTCCGCGGTCAATCTCGCGCCGCTGCACGGCGAGTGGCGGGGACAACCCGCCAATCCGGACAACCCGCCGGCCCTGTTCCTGATCGGTCGCCGGGGCCAGTCCGCCTGCTGGTCTCCCTTCGCCAACGAGGCCGGCAACTACAACGTCGCGGTCACCGGCAAGTCGGGCTCGGGCAAGTCGGTGTTGATGCAGGAGCTGGTGACCGGGCTGATCGGCGCCGGCGGCGAGGCCGTGGTGATCGACGACGGGCGCTCGTTCCAGCACACCGCCGAAGCCCTGGAAGGTGCCTTCATCGCCTTCGGCAAGGACCCGGCCTGCCTCAACCCCTTCGCCATGATCGACGCCGCAACGGCCGAGCATGACGGCGACTACCGCGAGGAGTGCTTCGCCATGCTGGCCGGCGTCATCGGCCGCATGGCAAGGCGCCGGGGAAGCATCGACGACATCGAGGCGGCGCTGATCGCCGAGGCCATCGCGGCGGCCTGGGACGAGAAGGGCAACGACGCCGATCTCGGGACCGTCCGGAAGAATCTCGAAGCCCGCGACGACCGGCGCGCGAAGGACATGGCTACGGCCTTGGGCCCCTGGTGTCCCGGCGGCGCCATGGGCCGGCTGTTCGCGGGTTCCAACGTCCCCGACCTGGAGAACGCGCTCACCGTGTTCGAGCTTGCCGAACTCAAGGGCCGGGGCGACGTGCAGGCGGTGGTCCTCATGCTGGTGGTCTTCCTCGCCACCCAGCGCATGTATCACGGCCCCCGCACCCGCGCGAAGGCCATCGTTATCGACGAGGCGTGGGACCTGCTCTCCAGCGAGGACTCGAGGGCGTTCCTCGAGGGCGCGGCGAGACGCGCCCGCAAATACCGCGGCTCCCTCATCACCGGCACCCAGAGCGTCAACGACTATTACGCCAACCCGGCGGCGCGGGCGGCCTGGGAGAACTCGGACTGGGTGATCTTCCTCGCCCAGAAGGACGAATCCGTCGAGCTGCTGAAGTCCGAGAAGCGCATCCACTGCGATCCCGGCATGGAGCGTGCCTTGAAGAGCCTGACCACGGCCGACGGCCGCTATGCCGAGCTGGTGCTGCACGGCCCGGACGGCTGGCGGGTGGCGCGGCTGGTGCTCGATGCCTGGTCGGTGGCGCTGTTCTCCTCGCGCGGCCCGGCCTTCGCCGCCGTCGAGCGGCTCAAGGCCGAGGGGCTCACCACCGTCGAGGCCATCGACCGACTCGCGGGGGCCGCTGCTGGACATTCAGAACCATCCGAAACGGAGGACGCCACATGACGCCCAAATCTACCGCCCAGCGCCCGCTCAACTGGCCGGACGATCCGGAGACCGTGACGGCGGCCGATATCGACTTCGAGGCGCTGGCGCATGTGTTGGCCAACACCTGCCGCCGGGGCGGCTGCTGCCGGCAGTACCATTCGGTCGCGGCCCATGCGGTGGTCGTCTCGGAGGAGATCGAGGCGCTCGACGGGCTCGGGGACGAGGACCGGCGGACGTTGGCGCTGCACGCGCTATTGGCGAATGCGCCGTCGGCTTGGCTGCGGGGCCGCCTGCCCGACTCGCAGCGGGCGGCGGAACGCTCCGGACGGCTTGCCACAGGGATCGAGGTCGCGGTGCGTGAGGCCGCGGGGCTCGACGCCGTTCTGGACGAGGACCATGGCGAGCTGCTGAGGTTCGTGACCCGCATGGCGGCTTCGGCCGAGCGCCGCGACCTGTTGGATGGAAACGCCGCTTCCGGCGTCGCCTTCCCGCCGCTGAAGCGGCGCATCCGCTCGATCCCGCCCGACAAGGCGGCGGAAGCCTGGCTCGCCCGTTTCCGGGCGCTCGCCGGGGCGGACGAAGAGCGGCAGCGCCGCATCGTGGCAGTTGCCCGACCGGATGGTTCGGATGGCGACGAAGGTTGACATGGGCCGGAGCATGTCGAGTTGGCCGATGATGGTGTCGGCGGTGCTGCTATCGGGCGCGATGGCGGCTGCGGTCGCGGCCGCAACGCTCCGATACGGTGTGGAAGAGCCGCCGCACATCGCCGGCGTCCGGCTCGCGGAGATGACGGCGGCCTGGACGACGCAGGCGGCATCGCGAGGCGAGTCGGCCGAGGCCGTCCGCGCCTGGGGGGCAGCATTGGAAATCGCCCTCGACCGGGTGGCGCGGGACCACGGCGTGGTGCTGCTGCCGGCCCGGGCGGTCGCCGCCGGGGCGCCGGACATGACGCGGCAGGTGGAAGCGATGCTTTCGGCCATTCTGGCGGGTCACGGGGCCGCGCCGTCCCGAATGCCGGCGGGAGAGCGGTCGTGACGGCATCGCGCCGCATATTCGGTCCGCGGGACGGCCATGCGCGCCGACGCCGCCGGATCGGGCTCGCGGTCATGGCCGCGCTGGCGGCGCTGTGGCTCGGCGCCGCCTCGCGGGTCCACGTCAACGCCAGCTGGTCCGACGAAGCCTGGGGCTATGCCGCCTTTCCCCTGTTCGGCGAGGCATTGCGGATCGGCGACCGGGTGCTGTTCGAACCGCGCCCGGATCGTAGTCCGGGCCAGGCTTCTGCTCTGAACGCGCCCGTGCCCTATCTCAAGACGGTGCGCGGCCTGCCGGGCATGACGGTCGCGGTGGCGGAAGACGGAACGGTCCGTCTCGACGGCGAGCCGGTCGGCCGGGCGAAGACGCATGCGCTCGACGGGCGGCCGCTGGCCGCGATCGCGCCGGGAGTCATCCCGCCCGGCCATTACTTCCTGCACGCCGATCATCCCGACAGCCACGACAGCCGGTACGCCGAGATCGGCCTGGTGCCGCGCGCGCGCATTCTCGGGCGTGCCGTGGCGCTGCCGGACATTCCCTGGATCGGCCTGAAGGGGCCGCTGGTCGGGCCGGAAGACGTCCGGTCGGACGACGTGCCGGAGGCGCGGCGATGACGCGTGCGGCCGCCCTGTTAATTGTTGCCCTCTTCGCGACCCTGGGAGCCCTGCCGGCCACGGCGGAGGACCTGGGCGTGCGCGGCGCGACCTGGCCGGTGGCGGAGCCCGACCTGCTGGTCGAAATCGAGGCGCGCCTCATCGAAATGCACCATTCCGGCGAACTGGCGCGGCTGGAAGTAGAAGCCCGAGAGCGCGCCCGGCGGCAACTGGAAGAACCCGAGCCGGTGACCGGCATCGTGCCGGCGCGGGAACTGCGCAGCCGCCCCTTCGATCCGGCCATCGTCGTCGCGCAGGACATCCGCACGCCCGACGGCACGCTCATCGCCGCCGCAGGCACGAGGCTCAACCCGCTCGAACGCGTGGGGCTGACGCGCGACCTGATCTTCATCGACGGCCGCCGCGACGCCGAAATCGCCTGGGCGCTCGCCCGAATGGAGTCGGGGGACCGCCCCGCGAGGATCGTGCTTCTCGCCGGCCGGCCGCTCGATCTCATGCGCCGCTACCGCCGGCCGTTCTTCTTCGACACGGGCGGCAGGATCGCCGCGCGTTTCGGGATCGCCGCGACGCCGACGCTGGTCGAACAGGACGGAGGCCGGCTGCGCCTCACCGAAATCCCCGTTGAAAGCAGCAGGAAGGAGGACTGACCCATGCTGACCGTCAACCGCGCGACCCTGGTGGGCCACATCGGGCGTGACCCCGAGATCCGCGCCCTGCCGAACGGCGGCAGGGCGGCGACCTTCTCGCTCGCCACCGCCGAAAAATGGACCGACAGGGAGGGTAAGCCGGCTGAGGCCACCGACTGGCATCGGGTCGTGGTCTATGGCGCTTCCGTCGAGATCGTCGAAACCATGCTGCGCAAGGGGGACCCGGTCATGGTCGAGGGGCGGATCGCGACCCGCAAATACAACGACCGGGAAGGCAAAGAACGCAGCGTCACCGAGATCGTCGTCGCCGGGCCGCAGGGCATGGTCAACATCCTGTCAGCGTGGAAGGCTGAAGAGGACAACATCACGGCAACCGGGTCCGCGGTATGATCCGCCGTTTCGGCCCCCTCGCCGCCCTCGCGTTCGTCGCCGTTTTCTGGTCGGCGCCGGCCTCGGCGCAGACCTGCACCGGGCGGTTCGTCAACCCGATCTCGGACGTCTGCTGGGAGTGCTTGTTCCCGATCTCGATCGGCCCGCTCACCATCGGGAGCACCGGCGGCGTCATCGACACCCCCAACCCGTCCTCGCCGATCTGCTTCTGCGGCTCGCCCATCCCCCGCATCGGACTGTCTCTGGGGGTCTGGGAGCCGGCGCGGCTGGTCGACGTGACGCGCACGCCCTGGTGCTTCCCCAACCTGGGCGGCCTCACCATCGATCCGGGCCTGCCCGCCGCCAGGGGCCGCACCGGGTCGTCGGGCGGCGACGGCGCCAAGGGCTCGGTCTGGCATGCGCACTACTACATGTATCCACTGCTCTCCTGGATCGGCGTGCTGCTCGACCTCGGCTGTCTGGAGGGCGGAAGCCTCGACATCGCCTGGGTCTCGGAGCTCGACCCGGCCTGGCTCGACGACGAGTTGTCGTTCCTGCTCAACCCGGAGGCGGCCCTGTTCGCCAACCTGCCGGCGCAGGCGGCGTGCGCGGCCGACTGCGCGGCGGCCTCGGTCGGGCTGCCGCAGGACGGCCTCTTCTGGTGCGCGGGCTGCCAGGGTGGGATGTATCCGCTGACCGGCAACGTGGCGGCGCATGTCGGCGGGGTGCAGGCCTCGCTGCTGGCGGCCCAGCGGCTGGTCTACCGCCTCCACCGTGCCGGTCTCGCCTGGGGCACGTCGGGCTCGCAGGCGCTGTGCGGGCGCTACCCGATGCCCGTCATGAAGAAGAGCCAGTACCGCTGGCAGATGACCGAGCCGGTGCCGGCGACGACGCCCGCGACCGGCTGCAACCCGACGGGGCGGTCCTCGGTGCTCTGGGAGTCCTTACGCGAACTGCCGGTCTCCGGCGAGAGCTTCGGCTACCTGCTGTGGAGAAAACGGACGTGTTGTTTGCTCTGAACCCGATGAAACGCAACGCCAACTGCACCGCTGACGATGCCATGACGACCTTCTCTTCAAGACCCGGAATCGCTCTCCTGCTGACCGTCGCACTGGTGATATCGGCCTGCGCCTGTCCGACCCGGGCAGATGAAAGTCCGCAAATCGGCACACGCAACCCCGATGCCGGGCGACTGGTCGAGGAAGTGCTCCGCAAGGCGGCCGGCAATGACCCGGATTCGCTCGGCGCCTGGACGCGCAGCATCATCGACCGCGCCCTGGAACGCGCGGGAGAGACCGCGGGACATACGAGTTCCGGACGGGTCACGCCCCTTCCGGCCGAACGGCACGCCGCACGGATCGGCGGCGATATCGGAAAGCGCCCTGCCTCGGCGCAGGTGCTGATCTTCACCAGCCTTTCGGTGCCGGCAGCGAGTTGGCGGCAGTGGGCGCATGACGCGGCCCTGACGGGTGCGCCGCTGTTGCTGCGCGGCGTCGGCACGGGCGGTTTGCGCGAGACCGCCAGACAGATCGGCGCCCGGCTCGGCAGCCATGCGACCGGAGTCGCCATCGACCCCCGCCTGTTCCGGCTGTTCGGCATCGACCGGGTGCCTGCGGTCGTGGCGGTTCCCGGCGGTGTGCCGTCCTGCGAGAGCCGCGGCTGTACCGATGACGCCGCCCCGCCGCACGATCTGATCGCCGGCAATATCGGCCTTGTTCCCGCGCTGGAGGCGATTGCGGCCGAGGGCGAGGCCGGGCGCGAGGTCGCGAAGGCGCATCTCGAACGGCTGACGGGGGACGGGCGATGACGCGACCGGGGGGACATGGACCTCGGAATGTGACGCAGGCGGCGCGCATCCCGGCGCCCGCGACAACGAAATGCATGAAGGAGATGGCATGAATGGGGAGTGAACGGTCGAGTTCCCGTCGCCATGCTGGGCGTTGGGAGAGGCGGATAGGTGACAGGTTGAATTGTCTCGGTAGGGCTCTCGACCCTGTGAAGGAGATTAACCCGCGCCTGTTTCCGAACGACCCTGGTGAGGCCCGGCGCGAACCGGTGACCTCGTATAGGAGTTTGGCTCGGCCGTTCACGCCCCATGCGGGGCTCCGCCTCCCGCCAACAGGAGGATGTTAGCCAATGGCCCATATCGGTGTCGATCTTCATCAGAACTCTTTCACCGTCTGCCGTCTTGCAGCGAACGGCTCGGAAGCCTTCGAAACCTGGCAGCTCTGCGCCGCGGACCTCGACCGCTTCTGCCTAAGCCTGGACGCGGACGACGAGATCGCCGTCGAGGCGACCGGCAACAGCGCCTGGTTCCGCGAGCAGGTGATCGCCTGCGTCGGCCGGGTCGTCGTGGTCAATCCGAGGCAATTCCAGGTGATCCGGAGATCGGTGAAGAAGACCGACCGCAACGATGCCCGCGCGCTCGCCTTCTTCCTGTCGAAGGACATGCTGCCGGAGACCCGCCCGAAAACGGTGGCCCAGAGCGAGCTCGCCTCGGTGACCCATACCCGCGACCTGCTGGTCAAGCAGCGCACCCGGCTCTTGAACAAGATCCATGCGCTGCACAACCGGCACGGGATCAAGTTGAAGAAGGAAAGCCTGTCCAGCAAGCGTCGCCTGATGGCGCTCGACATCGGCCGGTTCTCCAAGCTCGAGCAGATCGAGCTCACGGTGGTGCGCGATCAGGCCCTGAGCCTGAGCAAGTCGATCGCCGAGCTGGACCGGGAGATCGAGCAAGCCGCCGGCGACATGGACGGCTACGACGGGCTGGTCAGCATCAAGGGCATCGGGCCGCGCTCCGCCGCCGTGTTCCTGGCCGGGATCGGCGACGTCAACGACTTCGAGAGCGCCGACAAGCTGGCCGCCTATCTCGGCATCGTGCCCAGGGTCAACCGCTCCAACGAGACCGATAACCGGGGGCGGATCACCAAGCGGGGCAACAAGCTGGTCCGAACCACGCTCGTGCAATGCACGCTGATCGCGATCCGCTACTCGGGCTATCTCAATGCCTACTACCGCCGGATCAAGGATCGGCGCGGCGCCGGCAAGGCGATCATCGCCACCGCCCGGAAGCTTCTCTCGATCATCTACGAAACCCTCAAGAACCGCTGGATCTTCGAGGACTTCACAACCTTCACAAGACAGCAGGGCCCCGTTCCCGCTGGACAACCATCATAGGAGACCAGTTGAAATGGACAGCGAAAACCGCGGAAACGCATCGGCTGAAGCCGGGAAAACCGAGAAACGCACACCCCGCTCGATCCGCTTTCGCGAGGCGGAGTGGGAGCGCATAGAGGATTGCGCCGAGAAGCACAGTATGGCGGCGGCGGAGTTCGTACGCTTCGCCGCGCTTTCCGCCGTCGAGGGCGGCTGCGAGGCCTGCAAACGGCTGGCCCCGCTGGTCGAGACGACCTTCCGCGCGACGCACATCATGGTCACCAAGATGCGCACGGACATGCTCGCCGAGGGCCGCGCGGAGGAGCTGGACGAGCTGGTCGCGGGGGCGCGGGCGCAGCAGGACAGGCTGCCGGGACGGGAACCCGCCGAGGGAAGCGGCGGGAATTGACCCCGCGCCGGCGGGAATGATACGGTTTTCTGCATGAAGATGACCGTGGAATTCGACGACGGCCTAGCGCGCGAGGCCGAGGCCTGCGCCGCCGAAAGGGGCGAGACCCTCGGCGATCTGATCGGGCGCGTCCTGGCGGACTATGTGCAGGGCGCGCGCAACGAAGCGCCGTGCCTGGACCTGCTGACCAAGGAGGGCCGCCCGGTGCCCGGCGTCGATATCGACAACCGCGCCGCGCTCTATGATCTCTTGGACGCGGGCGATTGATCGCGGTCGACACGAACGTCCTCATCCACGCCCACCGCAAGGAATCGCCCAAACACCGCGCGGCGCTCGGGCGTCTGGAGGCGCTTGCCGGCTCCGGGGAAGCATGGGGCATACCGGTATTCTGTCTCGGCGAGCTCCTCCGTCTGGTCACGCACCGGCGGCTGTTCGATCCGCCGCACAGCGCGGCGGAGGCCTGCGATGCCTTGGCGCGGCTGCTGGCGGCGGACAATGTCTCGGTTCTCATGCCCGGTCCCGGCTATCCGGAACGGCTGCGCGAAGCGGTTGTCGAAGCGGGCGCCACCGGCAACCTGGTCTTCGACGCCCAGATCGCGGCGCTGTGCCGGGATTGCGGGGTATCGGTGCTGCTGACCGAGGACCGGGATTTCGAGCGTTTCGGCGATTTCGACATCGAGCGGCTGGCGGCGCGATGACCGCCGGAGGACGGTAGAGACCTTCCGCCGTCCGACACCGGCATGCTCCCCGCGAGCGCG
>VXNK01000161.1 GCA_009840595.1 Rhodospirillaceae bacterium
CCCCCCACCATCTCCCCCCGTAACCTCGTCGCACGCGCCCTTTGTGTAAACCCCCCCGGGGCCGGGGGGAGAAAGCCGTGGGAATCGGGGTTGCCGTCATCGGGCTGGGCTGGTGGGGCCGCGAACTGGCGCGCGCGGCCGGCCCTGTCCCCGGCCTCGATCTCGTCGCCGGCGTCTCGCCCGACGCCGGGGAGCGCACGGCCTTCGCGCAGGACTTCGGTTGCGCAACCGGTCCGGTTTTCGCCGACGCGCTGGCCGATCCGGCGGTCGACGCCGTGCTGATCGCCACGCCGCATTCGCTGCACGCGGAACAGGTTGTCGCCGCCGCGCGGGTCGGCAAGCATGTCTTCGTCGAGAAGCCGTTCACGCTCACGGCGGCGAGCGGCCGGGCGGCGGCCGCGGCGTGCCGCGACGCCGGCGTCGTGCTGGCGGTCGGGCACAACCGGCGGCTGAGCGCGGCGGCGACACGGTTGCGCAGCCTGCTCGAGGAAGGGGCTTTCGGAACGGTCCTCCATCTCGAAGGCCACTTCTCCAGCCCGAGCGCCCTCGCCTACCGCCCGGACATGTGGCGGGCGCAGCGCGCGGAAGCGCCCGGCGGCGGGATGGCCTCCATGGGGCTGCACATCGTCGATACGATGCAGTGGCTGTTCGGCCCGGTTGCCCGGGTCAGCTGCCTGGCGCGCCGGGCCGCCGCGCCGGTGGATATCGACGATGCCACGACCGCCCTGCTCGAATTCAACTCGGGCCTGACCGCGACTCTCACCAGCCTGTTCGCGACATCGCTCGACGCCTGGCTGCGGGTCTGCACCACGAACGGGATCTTCACCGCAAGCGACGACTTCGCGCGCCTGACACACCTTCGCATCGACGGGACGATCGAAGCGCTGCCGGTCGAACCGGTCGATACGCCGGTCGAACAACTTGCCCGTTTCGCGGCGGCGGTTCGCGGCGAAGGCAAGGTCGCCGTGACGCCGGAGGAGGCAATTTCCAACGTCGCCGTCATGGAAGCAATGGCCGCTTCGGCCGCCGCGAACGGCGCATGGCGCGAAGTGCGGCAGGGCTACGGCTAGACCTGCTCCGCCATCCAGGCCGCGGCGCGCGGGGCCCACGGACCGTCCGGGTTGCCGGTTTCCAGGCTGGCCTCCAAGTGGTCGCAGCCGTCGAGGATCATGGTCTCGACGCTGCCGCCGGCCGCTTCGAGGGTGTCGGCCATCGCCTGCCCCTGGGTCCGCAAATGCGGGAAGTCCGCACTGCCCCAGGCGAGCAGGAAAGGCGGTGTGCGCGCGATATTGGCGATCGGGCTGGCCGGCGTCTCGGCGCCGGACTCCTCCGGGCCGAGAAAGCGCGGGCGCATCGACATGCCGTTGCCGGGCCGGAAGTCGAACACGCCGGAGACCGGCAGGCAGCCGCGCACGGCATCCGGCGACAGGCCGCGCGCCGCCTGCCATCCGTCCGTCACCGCCATCAGCGCACTGTAGTGGCCGCCCGCCGAATGGCCGCCGACGAACATCCGGTCAGGATCGCCGCCGAAACCGCCGATCCGGCCGTGCAGCGCGGCGAAGCCGTCGAGCACATCGTGGAAGCCGTCGGGGAACAGGATGCCGGGGGCAAGCCGGTAGCCGATGGAGGCGAAGGTCACGCCGCGTGCGTTGAGCGCCGGCGCCATGAAGGCCATCCATTCCTTGTAGCCGTTGGTCCAGCCGCCGCCGTGGATGAAGGCGAGCACGTCGCCGGTCGGCGTCCCGGCCCGAGCCACCAGCACGCTCTGATAGGCGTTGCCGCCGTAGCGGAATTCCTCGTAGGCAACGCCCCCGGCGCGGCGCAGCACTTCTTCGTGATAGGGCCGGGCGAAGTCCGAGATCGGCTCCTGCGCGGGATAGTCCTCAATCCTCATCGCCGCCCTCCAGCATGCCGTCCAGCACTCGCTCCGGCGTCAGCGGCAGCCGGCGCAGCCGCGTGCCGATCGCCGCCGCCACCGCATTGGCGATCGCCGCCGGCACCGGCACCAGCCCGATCTCGCCGATCCCCTTGGCGCCGAACGGCCCGCCCGGTTCCGCGGCCTCGACGATGATCGAGTGAATATCGAACGGCGCGTCGAGGGAGGTCGGCGCCTTGTAGTCCATCATCGACGGGTTCGCGAGGCGCGGCCCGTCGAACACCATTTCCTCGGTGAGCGCAAAGCCCATACCCTGGACGAAGCCGCCCTCGATCTGCCCCTCGACCGAGCCGGGATTGATCGCCTTGCCGACATCCATCGCCGACCAGACTTCCACGACGTCCGCCTTGCCGGTCGTCTCGTCGATCTCGACCGCCGCGATCATGCAGCCGAAGCTGTAGACCCCGATCTGCGGGAACGGCAGGCCGCGGGCGATGGCCCGTTTCGGATCGACGCTCGGCTGGTTGTAGACCCAGGTGTCGGTGCCGACGATGGGGCCGCCGGCCGCCCAGTGCGCCCGGCCCGAGACTTCGAAGAAGCTCAGTTCCTTGTCCGGCACGCCCTTGATGCCGACCCGGCCGCCGTCGCGCAGTTCGAGGTCCTCGACGGCGCATTCGAAAATCTCCGACGCGTGGCGCTTGATCTGCTCCGCCACCTTGTCCGCCGCAGCGACGACCGAGCGCCCGGTCGTATAAGTGACCCGACTCGCCGTCGTGCCCCAGTTGTAGGGCGAGCCGTCGGTGTCGGGGCTGGCGGTCGCCACCCGGTCCGCCGGAACCTTCAGCGCCGAGGCGCACATCTGGGTCAGCACCGTGTCGGAGCCCTGGCCGATATCGACCGCGCCGGTGTTGAGCACGACCGAGCCGTCCTCGAGCAGCCGGACGATGGCGCCTGTCGCCAGCAGGCCGCTGATATGGGCGCAGGCCGCGACGCCCAGCGCCCGCCGCTTGCCCGGCGGCGCCGGTAGCGCCCGGCCCCGCGCCCAGTCCGACGCCTCGCGCGCCTTCTCGATACACTCCGCCAGCCCGTTGGAGGCGACGTCGCCGCCGCCGAACCAGCGGTCGCCGGGCTGCATCCTGTTCTTCAGGCGCAGGTCGAGGGGATCCATGCCGAGCCGGCCGGCGATCTCGTCGATCTGGCTCTCGGTCGCGAAGGTGACCTGGGGATTGCCGAAGCCGCGGAACGCGCCGAAGCGCATGCGGTTGGTGTAGACCAGCTTGCCGGAGGCGCGGCAGTGCGGAATGCGGTAGGGGCCGCGGCTCATCAGCAGGCTGTAGCCGAGCACGCCGGGGCTGTCGTCGCCATAGGCGCCGCAATCCAGCACGGCGGTGAGTTCGCGCGCCACCAGCGTGCCGTCCTTTTTCGCGCCGGTCTTGCAACGGATCTTGAACGGGTGGCGCGCGCGCACCGTCTCGAAATCCTCGGTCCGGTTGAGAATCAGCTTCACCGGTCGGCCGGTCCTGAGCGCCAGCTGGACGACGAGCGGCTGGACGTGCGGCTCCATCTTGTTGCCGAAGCCGGCGCCGACCTTGGGCGTGAGGCAGCGCAGTTTCGACATCGGCAGTTGCAGCGCTTCGCAGACATTGGCCTGGACCCGGAATACCGACTGGTTGGCCGACCACAGGGTGACCCGGCCCTCGGCATCGACCTCCGCCAGGGCGCCGACCGGCTCGATGGAGAGATGCGCCTGGGCCGGCGTCTCGAAGTCGCCCTCCACGATGACGTCGCAATCCGCCCACGCGGCGTCGACATCGCCTTCGGACAGTTCGGTCTCCGAGGCGACATTGCCGCCGCAGATGGCCGGAAAGACCTTGAAATAGTCCGCCAGCCCCTCGTGGATGAGCGGCGCATCGGGCGCCACGGCTTCCTCCGGCGTGGCGGCGACCGGCAGGTCTTCGTAGTCGACCCGGATCAGCGCCGCGGCCCGGCGCGCCGTCTCCTCGTCCTCCGCGGCGACGACGGCGACCGGCTCGCCCGGATAGCGCACCTTGCCCTTGGCGATGGCGGGCTCGTCCTTGATGAAGGCGCCCATGCGGCCGTCCGGGAAATCGTCGCCGGTCAGCACGCAGGCGACGCCCGGCACCGCCTGAGCTTCGGCGGTGTCGTATCCGAGGATGCGGGCATGGGCGTGCGGGCTGGCATGGACTGCCGCGTGCAGCATGCCGGGCCGGACCATGTCGGCGATATACTGCGCCCGGCCGGTCACCTTTTCCCGGGCATCGAGCCGGGGCAGGCTGGCGCCGACGCCGGTTGCGGACGTATCGAGCGGCGTCACGGCCGCGCCTCCGAAGCCCTTGCGACCGCTTCGACGATCTTCTTGTAACCGGAACAGCGGCACAGGTTGCCGGACAAGCCGGCCCGCACCTCGTCGACGGTCAGCGGCGCGTTGCGGCGCAGCAGGGCATGGGCGGAGATCAGGATGCCAGGCGTGCAGAAGCCGCACTGCACGGCGTTGCCTTCCGCCAGGGCCTGCTGAACCGGCGCCAGCGCGCCCGCCGGCGCCCCCGCCGGGACCAGCCCTTCGACGGTCACGATGTCCCGGTCCGCGCAGTTGAGCGCCAGCGACAGGCAGCTGCGCACCGGCTCGCCGTCGATCGTCACGGTGCAGGCGCCGCACACGCCCTGGTTGCAGCCGCGCTTCGCGCCGGTGAGGCCGAACTCGTCGCGCAGGACGGTCAGCAACGTCGTCCACGGCGCCACCGCCGCGACCGGCCGTTCGGCGCCGTTGACCCGGAGGGTGACAGGTTCGCCGGTCATAGAGTCTCCGACAGTCTTTGCTGCGCCTCGACAAGGGCCTGCCGGACCATCCGCGGCGCGACCCGGCGGCGGTAATCGGCGCTGGCGCGCACATCGTCGACCGGGTCGAATGCTTCGGCCAGCGCATCGGTCAGCCGGCGGATTTCGGCGTCGCCCAGGCCGCCGCCGATCAACTCTGCCTCGACATCGCGCCGCCGCACCGGCGCCGGTCCGCACGCGCCGACGGCAACCGCCAGATGGGTGCAGGCCCCGCCGTCCATGCCGAGCACCAGCGCGACCGAAGCGATGGCGAAATCGCCGGCGACCCGCGCCAGTTTCGTGTAGCTGCCGACCGTGCCGGCCGGCGCCGGCGGCAGGATGACGGCCTCGATCAGTTCGCCCGGTTCGAGCGCGGTTTCGTACCAGTCCAGAAAGAAATCGCCGGCCGGGACGGTGCGGCGGCCCACGGCGCCGATCAGGGCGAACCGCGCATCCGCAGCGAGCAGCGCGGGCGGATAGTCAGCCGCCGGATCGGCGAAAGCGCAGGAACCGCCGATGGTGCCCATGTTGCGGACCGGCGGGTTGGCGATCTGCGCAGCGGCCTCGCTCAGCACGCGCTGGCCGTCGCGCAGGTCGGTTTCCTCCGCCGTCTCGCGGTGGCGGCGCATGGCGCCGATGACGACCGTTCCGTCCGGCCGGCGGATCGCATCGCGCAGCGCGGCCACGTCGCGCAGGGAGACCAGCCGGTCCGGCGCGACCAGGTCCGCGTTCATCATCGCCACCAGGGTCGCGCCGCCGGCCAGGCAGGCCGCGCCGTCCGCCTGCAGGGCGGCGACCGCGGCTTCGATACTGTCCGGCCTGACGAATTCCATGGCCGCTTATCCGCCGGATGCCGCTTCGTTGACGCGGGCTTCGAGATTGCCGGCGAATTCCGAGGCCAGCGACTGCGCCTTCTTCTTCATCACCCCGAAACCGAATTTGGCAAGCCGGCCGGTAACCGTCATGTCCGCTTCATAGGACACAAGCGTTCCGCCGTCATCCGCCGGCTCCAGGGTCAGGATGTTGTCCGAGCGCAGGTTGCTCGCCCGGCCGCCCTCCTCGCCCCGCGTCACCGTCACGACCCTGACGGGCGGCTCCTCCTCGAGCACCTCGACCTCGGCGGCGAATTTGGCCGCGATCGGCCCCAGCTTGACGCCGATCCGGGCACGGTAGAGCGTCGGCGACACGGCCTCGATCTCTTCGCAGCCGGGCAGGCAGGCGCCGACGACCTGCGGATCGCGGATCGCCCGCCAGGTCCGTTCCACGGGCGCCGCGACGACGAAGCTGTCGGCGATTTTCATGGCCGCGAAGCGGAAGCGCCGCGCCGGCTAGCGCATTTCCCGCGGCACGATCATCGCGGGATCGACGATCCGGCCCTTCTCGATGATCACCTTGTTGTCGAGCATCATCGTGCAGTCGCGCATCGGCACGTCGTAGTGGCCGCGGGTGTTGCGCGTTCCGCCGCCCTGGGTGTTCGGCCCGGTCGAGAACAGGAAGTTGCCCGGGAAGGTCCGCGCCGCCGCCCGGCTGCGCTCCGGCTCGTCGCCGTTCAGCGCGATGCCGTACCACAGCGCCTGCGGGTTCAGGCCCCAGCCGAGATGCGAGATCGCATAGGGGTCCATGTCGTTCTCGTCTTCCCGGTTGTCGTCCAGCCAGTCCTGCATGAGCTTGGCGTCCAGCCCGCCCTCGACCTTGCGGATATAGCCGTCCTCGACGGTGAGGCGGATCTCGTCCTGGATGTAGCGGCAGTAGGGCAGGATCACGATGTCGCCCGGCGCGAGCACGACCGTGCCGTTGGCCGAGCCTTCGTTCGGGAAGGTATGGATATGGCCGCCGCCCCAGTGGTCGAAGCGGCCGGGCTCGTCGGCAAAGCCGTATTGCGTCATCACCGGGTATTCGCCGCAGTCCCAGGTCAGGTCGGTGCCGGCATCGCTGATCACCCGGGCCGTCTTCGTCTTGCTGTAGAGCGCGTCGCCGTAGAGGCAGGCCTCCTTCAGGCCCTTCGGCGCCATGAGCTGTTCGAGATCGTCCGGCGCGTCGATGATCATCTGGACGCGGGTGCCGCCCTCGGTGACGTCCTTCAGCCACCGGGTGAACAGCGGGACGTGGAAGATGACGATCATGTCGGCCGCCTTGGCCGCCTCCAGCGTGCCCTTGCACCGGCCGATGGTGTCGACGCCGACCCGGGTCCAGGACGGGATGCTGTTGACGCACATCTCGTAGATGTCGGCGCCCAGCTCGTCGGCCGCGGCGAACGCGGCCTCGATATATTCGCGCCGGGTCGACAGGTCCGAGACGCAGGCGATGGTCTCGCCTTCCTTGACCCGGCACAGCTCGAACTGGCGCTTGTACAGCATGGCCAGCTTGGCCGGATTGACCTCCTGCGCGCGCTGATTGAAATGCACCATGCCCCTTCTCCCTCCGTCGCCGCCCCTTGCCGACCCGGCAGGGACAGTTGCATAAATGAACACTGTTCGTTTATAGCCCCAAAGTGCGGCTGATCCGGCCGGCAAGTCAAGAACGATTCGGCCATGGCGCAGACGAAGAAAGAAGACATCCGCGCCGGCATCGTCGACAGCGCCCGCCGGGAATTCGAGGAGCGGGGCTACGCCGCGACGACGATCCGCGGCATCGCCCGGCGGGCCGGCATTTCGCCGTCGAACGTCTATGTCTATTTCGATTCGAAGCTCGAAATCCTGTTCGCCATCTACGACCCGTGGCTGCGCGGCCGGATCCGGGCGCTCGAGGCCGAGGCCGCGGCGATCGCCGATCCGCGGCTGCGGCTGCGCACCGTTATCGCGACGCTGTGGGAGACGTTTCCGGCCGCCGACGGCGCCTTCGGCAACACCTTCGTCGAGGGACTGGCGGTCTCCGGCCGCGAGGGCCGCTATTCGCGCGACCTGCTGCTCTGGGCCGAGCACCGCATTTCCGACCTGATCGTTTCATGCCTGCCGGAAGAGCGCGCCCGCCAGCTGCAGGATACAGCGCTCGCCCATATCCTGTTCATGGCGTTCGACGGCTTTGCGGTGAACTATGTCCTGGTCGGCCCGTCGCGCCGGCTCGAACGCTGCCTCGACCTGATGGTCGACCTGATTATGGGGGAGTAACCCCTCCCCGGCCCACCTGCGATGCGCCTATCCGGCGGCTCCCCCCGCGCCGGCCAACAGCATGATGGTCACGTTGTCCTGATAGGGACCGGCGGCGGCACGGACGGCGGAAAGAAGGCCGTCGGCCGCCGCTTCCGCGCTGCCCTTCGCCGCGCCAAGTTCCTGCGCGATCCGGTCTTCGGACAGGGTTTCGATCCCGTCGCTGGCGATCAGCAGAAAGCCGCCCGGCCCGAGGCGGCAGGGGCGATGCCCGCAATCGACCATGTCCGCCGCCCTGCCGGTTACCGCCGAGCGCAGCATGTTGCGCCGCCGGTCGCGCCGCGCGCCGTCGGGCGTCAGTTCCCCCGCCCGGACGAGCGCCTCCAGAACCGGCGCCATCGAATGATCGGCATTCAGCCGCACGAGCGCCCCGTCCGCAAACAGCCACATCGGGGAATCGCCAACGCTCAGCCAGTCGATGCTGCGTCCGTCATAGAGCGCGGCGACGACCGTGGTGCCCATGCCGCGAAGCCGCGCATCGTCGGTCTCCTGTCGATGCAGGCTGGCGGTCGCCGCGTCCAGGCAGGCACGAAACCTGACGCCGGCCGGGCCGTCCAGAATCGGAAAGTCCCGGGAGAAAATCTCGACCGCGGTCTGGCTGGCGATCGCACCGCCCGCCGCGCCGCCCATGCCGTCGGCGAGAATCATGAGAAGCGCGGGCGACTCCCCCGCTCCCCAGGGATCGATGTCCCGCGCGTCGAAGGCGTCTTCCTGATAGGGCCGCGCGCCCTGCCACTGCCTAAAGGCCAGCGGCCAGCGCAGGAGTCCGGACGGCCCTGCCGTCGCTTGTCGGGACACTCGATCCTCCATTTGCGCATCCTAACCTGCGAACGGCGTTTCGGGTCAAAGATCGGACCGGGCGGCAGCCGCGGACCAAGCGGGTTCCGGCACTTTCGGCCGGCACTTTGGAATAGCCGCCCCGGCGGGCGGCTGCTACCTTCGCGAACGGCGATACGGGGACGGTAGCGGGAAGACGCGATATGCAGTTGATCGGGGTCGATGTCGGCGGCACCTTTACCGACCTGGTCTTCACCGACACCGACCGGGGCGTGACGCTGATTCACAAGGCGCCGACGACGCCCGACGATCCGTCGATCGGCGCGATCGACGGGATCCGCGACCTGTGCGCGCGCTACGATCTCGACCCGGCCGCCATCGACCACGTCTTCCACGGCACCACCATCGCGACCAACGCCGTGCTCGAACACGACGGCGCCAGGACCGGCATGATCGCCAACAGCGGCTACCGGGACATCCTGCATATCGGCCGCCACCAGCGGCCGGAGAACTATTCGATCATGCAGGACATCCCCTGGCAGAACCGGCCCCTGGTGCGCCGGCGGGACCGCATGACCGTCCGCGAACGACTGGCGCCGCCCGACGGCGCGGTGCTGGAACCGCTGGACGAGGACGCCGTGCGCGAAGCCGCCCGCGCCTTCCGGGCGCGCGGGATCGAGGCGATCTGCGTGTGTTTCCTGTTCTCCTACCTCGATCCGCGCCACGAGGAGCGCGCGCGGCAGATCGTGCTCGAGGAGTTCCCCGAAGCGTTCGTCACCGCCTCGTCGTCGGTGGCGCCCCAGTTCCGCGAGTTCGAGCGCTTCACCACGGCGGCGATGAACGCCTTCATCGGCCCCAGGGTGCGGAACTATGTCCGGAATTTCGCCGCCGGTCTCGACCGGGCGGACTGCCGCGGCGACCTCCACATCATGGGGTCGAACGGCGGCATCGCCAGCGCCGCCACGATCGCCGAGCGGCCGGTCCTGACGCTGCTGTCCGGGCCGGCGGCGGGCGTGCTGGGCGGCGTCTGGGCGGCCGGGCCGGACGCGGGCGAGCGGGCGATCACCTTCGACGTCGGCGGCACCAGCGCCGATATCGGCATCGCGGTCGACGGCCGGGTCGGCGAAGCGACCGCGCGCGACACCTGGATCGGCGGCTATCCCGTGCTGGTGCCGATGCTGGACATCGCCACCATCGGCGCCGGCGGCGGCAGCATCGCCCATGTCGACCGCGGCGGCGCCTTCCGGGTCGGACCCCACAGCGCCGGGTCGCGGCCGGGGCCGGCGGCCTATGGCCTGGGCGGCGACCAGCCGACCGTGACCGACGCCAACCTGGTGCTCGGCCGGCTCGATCCGGCCAGTTTCCTCGGCGGCGAGATGACCCTCGACACGGACGCCGCCCGGCGGGTCATCTGCGGTCTCGCCGAGCGGATCGGGCTCGACGAGCCGGAAGCGGCCGAGGGCGTCGTGACCATCCTCAACAGCAATATGGCCAACGCCATCCGCTCGCGAACCGTCCAGAAAGGCCTCGATCCCCGAAGCTTCACGCTGGTCGCCTTCGGCGGCGCCGGGCCGCTCCACGGCGCCGAGGTCGCCGCCATGCTCGATATCCCGCGGGTCGTCGTGCCGCCCCATCCCGGCATCACGTCGGCCGCCGGGCTGCTGACCACCGATCTCAAATACGACGCCGTGAAGACGGCGTTCCAGACCAGCGACTCGGTCGACGCCGCTGCGCTGAACGCCGGGTTCGCCTGGCTTGAGGACGTGCTGACCGCGCAATTCGCCGCCGACGGCTTCGGCCGCGACCGGGTCGGCCTGATCCGCGCCGGGGACCTGCGCTATGTCGGCCAGGGCTACGAGCTCCGGGTCGCCTTCCCCGACGGACCGCTCGACGAAGCCGCGCTGGCCGGCGTATGGCAGGCGTTCGAGCGGCAGCACCGGACGGAATACGGCCACGTCTTCGCCGACAGCCCGGTCGAGATCGTCAACATCCGCCTGACCGGCGCCGCCGTCATGCCCAAGATCGGCCGGCCGCCGCCGCCCGCCGACGGCACGCTCGAGGCGGCCAGGCTGCGCACCGGCCCGTGCAGCTTTCGGGCCGACGGCCGCCTGGCGCGTTTCGACACGCCCTACTACCGGCGCGATGCCATTCCGGCCGGCTGCCCGTTCGAGGGGCCGGCCGTGGTCGTGCAGCGCGACACCACCACGGTGGTGCCGCCGGGCTGGACCGCGGCAGCCCAGGCCGACCGCAACCTGATCCTGCAACGGGGAGGCTGAGCGATGGACGCGCCCGAACCCGCCAAACTTGAAAACACCAGACGGATCGACCCGGTCACCGCCAGCGTGATCCAGGGCGGGCTGGAGAACATCGCGGTCGAGATGGGACACAAGCTGATGCGCATGTCCTATTCCAGCATCATCCGCGAATCCGAGGATTTCGGCGCGGCGCTGATCGACCCCCGGGGGCGCCAACTGTGCGAGACGCCGCAGAGCACGCCCCTGCAATCCGGGCCGATTCCCGGCTACGTCCAGGGCATCCAGCAGCTCTTCGCGGAACGCGGCGACAGCTTCGAGGACGGCGACGTGATCGTCCACAATTCGGCCTATCACGGCGCCTCGCACGGCCCCGACGTCGCCTTCTGCATTCCCGTGTTCCATGGCGGCGGCCTAGTCGGGTTCTCCGTGACCACCGCCCATCATCTGGATATCGGCGCGCTGAGCCCGGGCAGTTGCGGCATCGTCGACGCCATGGACGCCTATGCGGAAGGGCTGCAGTTCAAGGCGCTCAAGGTTTACGACCGCGGCACGCTGAACGGGCCGCTGTGGCAGATGCTGCGCGACAATATCCGCGCCCCGGACCTCGTGGTCGGCGACATGGAGGCCCAGATCGCCGCCGCGCGCATCGGCGCCGAGCGGTTCGTCGAACTGATCGAGCGTCACGGGCCGGATACGGTCGAGGCGGCCTGCGACGCCCTGATGGACCATTCCGAGCGCATCATGCGCATGGCGATCGAAGCCCTGCCCGACGGCGTGTACCGGGCACGGACCTTCATCGACGGCTTCCTCGACGGCGACGACCCGAGCCGCGGCGACCTGCCGATCGAGGTCGCGGTGACGGTCGAGGGCAGCGACATTGCTGTGGACTTCACCGGCACGGCGGCGCAGGTCCCCGACCGGCCGATCAACATGCCGCTCAAGGGCACCACGGACTGCGCCGTGTGGCTGACGATCCGGTCGATCCTGCTGGATTCTGCCGTCCACGGCCATATTCCGCAGAACAGCGGCCTGACCCGCCCGATCCGGATCGTCGCGCCGGCCGGCACGCTGGTCAATCCGGTCTTCCCGGCGCCGACCATCGCGCGCTTCTGCACCGGCAACCAGGCCGCCGACACGCTGATGAAGGCGCTGGCCCAGGCGGTGCCGGAGCAGGTCAGCGCCGGCGTCGGCAACCTCCATGTCGTGGCGTTCAGCGGCATCCGGGACGAGACCCACTGGGTCCACATGGAAATCCACGAAGGCTGCTACGGCGGGCGCTACGGCAAGGACGGCATGGACGCGGTCGACACGCTCTACGCCAATACCCGCAACAACCCGATCGAGGACGTCGAATCGCACCTGCCGCTGAGAGTCCACCGCTACGAACTGCGCGACGACGCCTGCCCGCCGGGGCAGTGGCGCGGCGGCATCGGGTCGATCCGCGAGGTCGAATATCTCGAAGACGGCGGGGTGTCGGTCGAGGGCGAGGGCCACAAATACGCGCCCTGGGGCTTCGCCGGCGGCAGCGACGGCAGGACCGCCGGCCTGACCTTCAGACGCCGGGACGGCGAGAATATCGACCTGCCGTCGAAGCTGCCGAACATGACCGCCAGGGCGGGCGACCGGATCGTCATGATCGGACCGTGCGGCGGCGGCTATGGCGATCCGATGGCGCGCGATCCGGCGCTGGTGCTGGAGGACGTGCGCGACGGGCTGATTTCGGCCGAAACCGCCCTGCGCGACTACGGCGTCGCGATCGCCGAATCCATGACCGTCGACGCGGCGGCGACCGAAGCCGCGCGACAGGCGGCGCAGGAAGGAACACGCGCATGAAGATCAAGATCATCAATCCCAATACGACCCTCGAGATGACCGAATCGATCAGCGCCGCCGGCCGGTCGGTCGCGCGGCAGGGCACCGAGATCGTTGCGGTCAGCCCGTCTTTCGGCCCGGCGTCGATCGAATCCTATTACGACGAGTTCCTGTGCGCGCCGGGCGTGATCGAGGAGGTGCGCCTGGGCGACCGGGAGGGCTACGACGCCTATATCGTCGCCTGCTACGGCGACCCCGGCCTGCACGCCGCGCGCGAGGTCACGCTCAGGCCGGTGATCGGGATCGCCGAGGCGTCGCTCTACACCGCGTCGATCCTGGCGGCGCGCTTCTCCATCGTCACGGTCATCCCGCGCATCAAGACCATGCTCGAGGAAATGGTCGAGAATTACGGGTTCGGCCGCAAGGTGGTCAACGTGCGGACCACGCCGCTCTATGTGCTCGATGTCGAGAAAGACCCGGAGGGTGCCCTGGAGACATTGCGCGAAGAGGCGCGCCGGGCGGTCGCGGAGGACGACGCCGAGGCCATTCTGCTCGGCTGCGCGGGTTTCGCCGAGTTCGCCGACGAACTGGAGGGCGAGCTCGGCATCCCGGTGCTCGACGGCGTGGTGTGCGCCGTCAAGCTGGCCGAAGCCGTGGTCGAGCTGAGCAAGACCACCAGCAAGAGCAAGACCTACCGCTTCCCCGAGCGCAAGACGTTCGCCGGCGCGTTCGCCCGCTTCGGCGCCGAAACCGCGCACGCGGAAGCGGCCGAATAGGCCCCCCAGCGGACGCGGCGCCGGACGGGCCGGCCGCTCGACGCAGCGAAGCGCCGCTCAGCCGACCGTGAGCGAATCCACCCGGTCGGCGTAGAAGGCGACATGGCCGGCGATGGCGCCGACGGCGTCGTAGGGCGCCTCGTAGGCCCAGACCGCGTTCTCGGCGCTCTCGATGCCGACGGTTACGGTGTAGTAGCTGGCGTCGCCCTTGTAGGGGCAGTAGGTCCGGTGCGCGGTCTTCGCCATGACCGCCCGGTCCACGTCGTCCAGCGGGATATAGTAGACCGGCGGGTAGGCGGCTTCCTGCATCTTCAGCGCGTTCGACGACCGGGCGACCGTCTTGCCGTTGAAGACGACGGTCACCGTGTCCGCGAACGGTTCGACGGTAATCGGATGGTCGGGGCCGGGTATCTTCACGCTTCGCCTCCTCTGCAACTGCGCAACAGGTATCGCCGCACTGCGCCCCGGTTGTCCATACCCGGCGCGGCGCGGACGACGTCCGGCCCGGCTTGCGTCATGGCTTGGGGGGCCGGCTTGCGTCATGGCGTCGGCTTCCCAAATGCCCCGCGCCGGCCTACGATTCGCGCAGAGGGCTTCGAAGGCAAGAACGGGACCGCGCCATGACCGAATCGTCGACTGCCGTGACCGTTGCCGCGCCGAACGAACCGGTGCTGCTGCCGGACCTGTCGGACCGCGGCATCCTCACGCTCACGCTCAACCGGCCGCGGGTGTTCAACGCCCTGTCGGAAGACTTGCTGGATGCGCTGACGAGCGCGCTGGAGAGCGCCGCGAAAGACGGCACGGTGCGCGTCGTCGTCATCCGCGCCGCCGGCCGCGCCTTCTGCGCCGGCCACGATCTCAGGGAAATGCGCGCCCGGCCGGACCGCGCCTGGTACACCGAGCTGTTCGACCGCTGCAGCGCCATGATGAAGACGATCGTGGCGCTGCCCCAGCCGGTTATCGCCCAGGTCCACGGCATCGCGACCGCGGCCGGCTGCCAGCTCGTCGCCGCCTGCGACCTCGCCGTCGCCGGCGAAACGGCGGTCTTCGCGACCAACGGGATTAACAACGGCCTGTTCTGCTCGACGCCGTCGGTCGCGCTGTCCCGCGCGGTGGCGCGCAAGCACGCCTTCGAGATGCTGTTCACGGGCGCGTTCATCTCCGCCGCCCGGGCCGCGGAGATCGGCCTGGTCAACCGGGTGGTGCCGGACGAGCGGCTGGACGGGGCCGTGCGCGAACTGGCGGCAAGCATCGCCGCGAAATCGACGGTCACGACGCGCAGCGGCAAGAAGATGTTCTACCGCCAGCTCGGCCTCGACCTAGTGGACGCCTACGACGTCGCCGCCCGCAACATGGCCTGCGACATGATGAGCGAAGACGCCGCCGAAGGCCTCGACGCGTTCCTCGAAAAGCGCCCGCCGGTGTGGAAGGACCGGTGAGGGAGGCTACGCTGGAACGGCTCCAGGGATTGGAAGAGGAACTGCGGCGGCGGGGCGTCGCCTCACTCGCCCTGTTCGGTTCCGTCGCGCGCGGAGACGCCGGCCCGGACAGCGACATCGACCTCCTGATCGACATCGCGCCCGGATACCCGTTCAGCCTGGTCGATCTCGCTTCCCTGAAGAACCTCCTCTCCGACCGGCTCGGCCGGGAGGCCGATGTCGTCACCCGCGAAGGTCTCGATCCCGCCATCCGCGAGCAGGTCTTGCGTGAGGCCGAGAGGGTCTTCTGACGGGAGAGGAATGGCGCCAGCCCGGCCCCTCCGCCATATTCGCCCTCGAACCGTTCCGGCGGGCGGTGTACAACGCCCTTTGCGCCCCGCCCCACCCGAGGCCTCCGCCGCCCATGAACCACGACGCCTATACCGATGCCTATCTGCGCAGCGTGCTGGGCGGCGCGCGCTCCGTCGCGATCGTGGGCCTGAGCGCCAACTGGAACCGGCCGAGCTATTTCGTGGCGAAATATCTCCAGGCCAAGGGCTATCGCGTCCTGCCGGTCAACCCGCGCGAGGCCGGCGGGGAGATCTTCGGCGTGCCGGTCGCCGGGTCGCTGGACGAGCTGGGCGAGACGCCGGACCTGGTCGACGTGTTCCGCAATTCCGCCGCCGCCGGCCCGATCACCGACGACGCCATCGCCGCCGGGGCGAAGGCGGTGTGGATGCAAATCGGCGTGCGCAACGACGAGGCGGCGGCGCGCGCCGAGGCCGCCGGCCTGCGCGTCGTGATGAACCGCTGCCCGAAGATCGAATATTCCCGCCTGTTCGGCGAGTTGAGTTGGGGCGGCTTCTGGTCCCGCGTCATCACCGCGAAGCGCCAGCGCGCGGCGCTGCATTGACGGGGACGGGAACGGGCACGCGGATGGGCACGGGTACGGGCCGACGACGGCGGAGGACGGAACCATGAGCGACAGCGGCGATCCGGCGTGGGGCTTCGAGACCCTGGCGATCCATGCCGGCGCCCGGCCCGAGCCGGTGACCGGCGCGCGCCAGACGCCGATCTTCCAGAACACCTCCTACGTCTTCCACGACGCCGACCACGCCGCCTCGCTGTTCAACCTGATGGAGCCGGGCTTCGTCTACTCCCGCCTCGCCAACCCGACCAACGCGGTGCTGGAGGAGCGGCTCGCGGCGCTCGAAGGCGGCGTCGGCGGCACGGCGGTTGCGACCGGCCACGCGGCGCAGGTCCTCGCCCTGTTCCCGCTGATGGCGCCGGGCTGCGAGGTCGTCGCCGCCAACAAGCTCTACGGCGGCTCGCTCAACCAGATGGGCAACAGCTTCAAGAAGTTCGGCTGGAAGGCGCGGTTCGTCGATCCGGAGGATCCGGAGAATTTCCGCCGGGTGCTCAGCGCCGACACGCGGGCGCTGTTCGTCGAGAGCATCGCCAATCCGGGCGGCGTGATCGTCGATCTGGAGGCCATCGCCGCGATCGCGCGTGAGGCCGGCGTGCCCTTCGTCGTCGACAACACGATGGCGACGCCCTGGCTGTGCCGGCCGATCGATTTCGGCGCCGATATCGTCGTCAACTCGACGACCAAGTTCCTGTCCGGCAACGGCACCTCGCTCGGCGGCGCGGTGGTGGATACCGGCGCGTTCCCGTGGCTGGAGCACGCCGACAAATTCCCCAGCCTCGCCCGGCCGGCGCCGGAATATCACGGCCTGACCTTCGCCGAGACCTTCGGCACGCTCGCCTACACGACCTACGCCCACGCCGTCTCCCTGCGCGACCTCGGCGCCAGCCAGCAGCCGATGAACGCCTGGCTCACCCTGCTCGGGCTGGAGACCCTGCCCCTGCGCATGGAGCGGCACTGCGCCAACGCGCTCGCCGTCGCCGAATGGCTGGAGGGCCATCCGGCGGTCGATTGGGTGTCCTACGCCGGCCTGCCGTCGAGCCCGTATCACGCGCTGCAGCAGCGCTACATGCCGCGCGGCGCCGGCTCGGTCTTCACCTTCGGGCTCAAGGGCGGCTACGAGGCCGGCATGCGGCTGGTCGAGACGGTCGAACTGTTCAGCCATCTCGCCAATGTCGGCGACGCCCGCTCGCTGATCCTGCATCCGGCGAGCACGACCCACCGCCAGCTGACCGACGAGCAGCGCGCCGCCGCCGGGGCGGGAGACGACGTCATCCGACTCAGCATCGGGCTGGAGACCGCCGCCGACCTGGTCGCCGACCTCGACCGCGCCCTGCGCGCCGTCTCGATCCGGGCGGCGGCGGAATAGGGCGGCATCAAGGGGCGGGCGTTGCCCCCTGCCGGCGGGCTGCGTCAGACGGCCGGGGCGGCACCGGAGCTGCATTCCTCCTTGATACCGCCAGTTTTGTTCCCTATATGTCCTCTACTAACGCCCAAAGTGCGCCCGCTGCGGGCCGGCTGCGCTCCGGAGGATAGGCGCATTCCCCGCTTCCCGGTTCCGTTCGGAGCAGATATAGGAAAATTTCCTATATAGGTTTTTTTACTGAAACCAGAATGGCGGTTTTCCGGCGTTTCTGCGGGTTCCGGGTGCCTCGGACCGGAAAAAAACATCAAAAGAAAGACCGGTCTGTCTAAATCGGCAGCGGGCCGCAGGCGCGACCCCGGCGTCGCCTTATGGCCGGTCCGCGCCCTCCGCGGCCATCGCCTTCAGGCCGAGCTTGTCGATCTTGCCGGGGCCTTTCTTGGGCAGCGCTTCGAGAATGCGGATGATCTTCGGCCGCTTGTATTTCGCCAGATTGGCTTCGGCGTGCCGGTGCAGCGCCTCGACGCTCGCCGACGCGCCGGGCCGGAAGGCGACGAAGACGCAGACCGCCTCGCCGA
This sequence comes from Rhodospirillaceae bacterium, assembly GCA_009840595.1. Classification (GTDB taxonomy): domain Bacteria; phylum Pseudomonadota; class Alphaproteobacteria; order Bin65; family Bin65; genus Bin65. Next base: position 17,762 of record VXNK01000161.1, read on the forward strand.
GAAAATCGTCGGGCATGCCGACCGCCGCCGCCTCGGCGACCGCCGGGTGGTTCGTCATCGCCTCGTCGACCTCCCGGGGATAGACGTTGTAGCCGCCGACCAGGATCAGTTCCTTCTTGCGGTCGACCAGGAACAGGTAGCCGTCCTCGTCCAGATAGCCGACGTCGCCGGTGTAGAGCCAGCCGTCGCGGATCGCCTCGGCGGTCTCTTCCGGCCGGTTGCGGTAGCCGATGGTGAATTGCGGGCCGCGCACCCGGATTTCGCCGCGCTCGCCGGCCGGCAGGACGCGCGTTCCGGTTTCCAGATCGACGATCTCGATCCCGGTATCCGGCGGCGCCACGCCGACCGAAAGCGGCTTCGTCGGGCCGCCGGTCGGGTTGTTGGCGATCGGCGCGCCTTCCGACATGCCGAGGCCTTCGAGCATGTCGTGGCCGGTGCGCGCCTTCCAGCGCGCCAGCAGGTCCGCCGGGCAGGGCGAGCCGCCGGCCAGGCTGTGGCGCAGCGCGCCGAGGTCGGCGTCCGCCATCGCCTCCGCCCCGAGCAGGCCGAGGAAAATCGCCGCCGGGCCGCCGGCGAACACGCTGACCCGGTTTCGCTCGAGTTCCCCGATGACGAAATCCGGCCGGTATTGCGGCACGATGACCATGGTCGCCCGGACGTAGAGCGGGAAGACGATCGAGAAATGATGGCCCCAGATGTGGAACATCGGGGCGACGTTCAGAATGGTCTCCCGGTCGAAGTCGAAGCGCCACACGGCATGGATCTGCCGGCAGAACCAGTCGAACGAGCTGTGGATATGCTCGGCGCCCTTGGGCAGGCCGGTCGTGCCGCCGGTGAAGAACATGGTGGCGCGGTCTTCGGGCCGCGGCCGTTGGCCGGGCAGGGACAGGCGGTCGTCCGCCGCCCATTGCCGGATATCGAACCCGCCCTCCCCGACCGTCAGGATGTCCGGCCCGCCGGCGCCGGCGGCCAGCGCGCGGACCCGGCCGGCTAGCGCCGGCGAGCAGGCGACGGCGACCGGCGCGACATCGGCGAGCAGCCGGTCGAGTTCGCGGTCCGTGTAGGCCGGATTGAGCGGCGCGGTCTGGAGACGCGCCGCGTAGGCGCCCATGAGGGCGACCGCCGTTTCGATCCCGTTGCCCATGACCAGGGCGATGCGCTCGCCCGGCGCATGGCGCTCCGCCAGACGATGCGCCATGCCGGCGACGGCGCGGCGGTATTCCGCGAAGGTGAGGTGCCGGTCCTCGCAGATCAGGGCGGTGCGGTCGGGCTGCAGGTCGGCCGCGGCGTCCAGGGCCTCGACGATCGTCGGATAGTGCGGATCGCCTTCGACATAATCGACGGATGAATGGCCGGGCGTCATCGCGGGACTCTCCTGGGGTCGCTCATCGAGTATGGGGCGGGACAAGAGGATATGCCAACCCCGGGGCGCGGGAGGCGAAGCGGCTGCGCGCTGCCGGAACGGCGTCCGGCGTTCTCAATCCGGCGCCGGCCGGCCCCGGCGGGTGGGTGCGTTGCGGGTGGATGCGCGGCGGGTCGATGCGGGGC
>VXNK01000073.1 GCA_009840595.1 Rhodospirillaceae bacterium
TTTTTAAAACAACACTACCCAAACCGATATTGCATCTTGACTCGGGGGCTCTGAGATGTTTTAAAGACACAGCATAAATTCAATCCCACCCGGGGCGACCGCGAGGCCGGTCGCCCATGACACCAACCCGGAACTGGCGCCGGAAAAGGCAAGGAGCTGGCTGAAAGTCGACGATCCGACGATGATCATGAATACCATCACCGTGACCCTGACCGTGCCGGTCAGCGATTTCTTGAGGACGTCCCAATTCAGGCGGCGAAACGCGATGGCGAGAATGACGACGCCGATGACCCCGAAAGCCGCCGATTCCGACGGCGTGGCGATCCCTGCGACGATCATGCCGATGACGGCGACGATGACGATGCCCATCGGCAACACGTTGGTCGCCAGGAGCATCAGTTTGCGACCCAGCGGATGGCGCCCGGTTTCGTAGCTCGGCGCGGCATCGGGGTCGAACCGGACCTGGAGATAGATTAAGCCGATATAGAGCAGGGCGAGGACCAATCCCGGGACAATGCCGGCCAGGAGCAGCGCGCCGATGTCGATCTGCGCCAGGCTGCCGAGCAGAACCGCCAGCGCCGAGGGCGGAATGATCATGGCGAGACCGCCCGAGCCGAGAATCGGGCCGATCGACATTTTGTTCTTGTAGCCGCGGCGGTTCATTTCGGGCACCAGCATGGAGCCCATCATCGCCGTGCTGGCCATGCTGGTGCCGGTCAGGGTGGCGAAGACCGTGCCGGAGGTAACGCACAAATAGGACAGGCGGCCGCGGATACCGCCGAATACCGCGTCCAGCGCATTGAACACGCGCACCGCCAGACCGGCGTGGAAGAATATCTCTCCCATCAAGATGAACAGCGGCACCGGAACAAGAAGGAACGAGCTGATCGACACGGTGCCGTTGGACACCAGTTGGATCAGCCCGTCGGCGCCGCCCATGAAGATCAACACGCCGATGGCATTGGCGAACAGAAACGAGATGAACACGGGCACGCCCAGCGCCAGCGGCACCAGCGCGAGGCCCAGCATCAACGTGCCGGCTTCGTACCATTCCATCAGAGACCCTCGGCCGGCGGTTCGTCGTGAAGCGATTCGCCTCGCACCAGAAGGCGGGCAAATTCGACGGCGACAAGGGTCAGGCCGATCGGCATCGGCAAATAGACCAGCCAGCGCGGGAACTCGAAAGACCGGATGTCGAGATCGCCGATCACCAGCGACTCCCAGGTCAGGACGGCGCCGAACCAGGCGAGCAGCAGGGAAACCGCAATGGCCAGCACATAGGCGGCTTTTTCGAGGATGCGCCGAGCCGTCGGCGCCATCAGGTTACGCAAGCCCGAGATCGTCACATGGCCCTTTTGGCGAACGAGCCACGGCGCGGCCAGCAGGGTGAGATAGAGCAGTATGTATTCGGTCACGGCGCCCACCCAGACCGGCGGTCGCAGACCGGAAGACGCCATCACGACGTCGATGGCAATCGCGATACAAACAATGGCGATAGCGACGCCCGCGGCAACCGCGAGCGCCGCTATCAGCCGGTCGTAGGCGCGGCTCAGGCCCGGAAGCACCGGACCCTACTTGAGGAACAATCCCCGCAGCTTCCCGGCGGTATCGTCGCCGACCTTGGCGGCGATTTCCGCCCAGCGTGAGCCGTAGGCGCTGTCGAGATAAGCCTTGGCGGCCGCACCTTCGAGGACGATGTCCTTCATGCCGGCTTTGACGAGCTTCGCCGTTTCCTTTTTCGCTTCTTCGACGAAGAAAGCGTGCGCCGCGGCTTCGGCGCGGATCGCTTCTTCTTCGATGATTTTGCGCGCTTCCCCGCTGAGCGATTTCCAGCGGTCCAGGTTGATCGTCATCCCGAGATCGCCCTGCCAGTAGGTCGGGTAGATCCGGTATTTGAGGAATTCATCCAGCGACAGGGCGGTGACGGCCAGCGTCACCCAACCGATCCCGTCGACGTTGCCGCGCTTGAGCGAGGTGTAGACCTCGGCCACCTGAACCGTCCGGGTGACGGCGCCGAGGCTGTCGAAGAAGTCCTTGTATGTGCCGGTGCCGCGCAGCTTGAGGCCGCTGAGGTCGACGCCGCCGCTGGCCGTGCGCTTCGGTTTATCTTTCAAATAGATCAGGAACTGGTAGCCCGAACCGAAATAACCCAGGAAGCGCATGTTGCCCTTGGCGTTGTAGATCGAGTCGATCTCGGCCAGGGCGCCGGCGGCCCGCAGGTCCATCGCCGACCGGTTGCTGGCGTTGAACGCCTGCGATTCGGGGATTTGTCCCTGCAGGTACTGGTTGGGGCCGTAGTGCAGGTCGATGATGCCCGTACTCACGGCGCGGAATTGCTCGGGCACCGGGGTGACTTCGGGACCGCCGATGTATTTGAGCTGGACTATGCCCTTGCCGCGTTCGTTGACGCGGTCGATGAAATTCCACAGGGGCCGGTTCCAGATGAGGTTCTTCGGCGTTCCCGTGACGACCTTGAGCGTCACTTCCTTTGCGACAGACGCCGAGCCCATGAATGCGGCGATTGCCGTCGCAGCCAGAACTGTCGCGACTTTTCCGAATACCATTCGATCCTCCCTTATCTACGGCTTCAAGCGATGTGGTATAGGCCCAATGCGATATGATGACAACGGACAGGCAGGCATGTTCTACCAACCGCGCCGCAACGATCACGGGCTTCCTTTCAATCCGTTCTCGGCGTGCCTCGTGCCGCGTCCGATCGGATGGACCTCGACGATCAGCGAAACCGGCATCGTCAATCTGGCGCCGTTCAGCTTTTTCAATGGCGTCGGCTATACGCCGCCGACGATCGTGCTGTGCCCGAACGGGCCTCATAGCGAAGGCGGTCAGAAGGATACGGTGGTCAACATCGAGGCCACGGGGGAGTTCGTCATCAACATGGCGACCTGGTCCTTGCGCGACGCGGTCAATACATCGGGGACCAGCTTTCCCCGCGCGGTCAACGAGTTCGAGGAAGCCGGCGTCACACCGGTCTCCGCGCGCCTGGTGCGTCCGCCTATGGTCGGGGAGTCGCCGGTCAAGCTCGAATGCCGCCACATCAAGACCGTGCGCCTGCCAAGCTATGACCCGGATTATCCGTTTCACGCCATCTTCGGCGAGGTCGTTGGTGTGCATATCGAAAGCGACTGTATCGTCGACGGCCGTGTCGACTTCGCCCGCCTCGATCCCATCGGGCGGCTCGGTTACATGGACTATGTGCGCGTCGACAACACCTTCGAGATGATCCTGAAAGAAATGGATGTGCTGACGCGGCCCGACGCCGGACCGCCCAAGACCTGAACCGCGCTGCCGCGAGGCGTCCTCGGGATAACTGCGGACGACCTTGTACCCGGCCGAATCCCCGGATGGCGGTCGAGGCCGGCGAACGCGCCCTGCGCTCTCCCGCCCGTCTTGAATCGGAACGCCATTGGCCCGAAAGTGCGCCCGCCGGCGCGCAGCCGGTTCGCTGCGGCTCTCCTTCATGCTGTGCTTGCTCCCATGACCGAACATAACAAAAACATTGCGGCCGTGCGCCGCCGGCTGAACTTCCGCTCCTGGCACCGGGGGACCAAGGAGCTGGACCTGTTGTTCGGGCCGTTCGCCGATGCCCGGTTGGAAGACTACGACGCCGCGGCGCTCGCCCAGTATGAGGACCTGCTGATGGCCCCCGATCCCGATGTCTACAGCTGGATCGTCGGGCTCGCGCCGCCCGACCCGGCCTACGATACGCCGGTGCTGCGCGACGTGATCGCCTTTCAGCGGACCCGCCATGCCTGAGGCCGAGGCGCGGGAACGGTCGCCGGAACCGCCGCCGGAACCGCCGCCGGGCGGGGCCGGCACCGGCACCATTCACGGCGCGCCGGCAGGGGTCGATGCGCGGGTCCTGGGCGCGCTGGCCGCCGCCGGCGACGTCATCCACGTCGCGGCCGACGACCGGCGCCTGAGCCAGATCGTGTCGCTGGTCGGCTTCTTCCGGCCCGACGCCGCCGTCCTGCCCTTTCCGGCCTGGGACTGCCTGCCCTACGACCGGGCCTCGCCGAACGCCGAGATCCTGGCGACCCGCGCCTCGACGCTGGCGCGGCTGGCCGGGCGCAGCGGCGGCAAGCCCCGGCTGATCGTCACGACGGTGAGCGCGGCGTTGCAGCGCGTGCCGCCGGCCGAAGCGTTCCACAAGTCGCTCGTCGCGCTGCAGAAGGGCCGGCGTACGCCGATGGAAGCGGTCCTGCGCTATCTGCGCCGGCAGGGCTACCGCCGCGTCGGCACGGCGCGCGAACCCGGCGAATACGCCTTGCGCGGCGGTCTGCTGGACGTCCACCCGCCCGGACTGGACCACGCCGTGCGGCTGGATTTCTTCGGCGACGATCTCGAATCGATCCGGCGCTTCGACCCGCTGACCCAGCGCACGATCCGGGCGAGCGGCCGGGTCGTCCTGCGCCCGGTGTCGGAACTGGTGCTGACCGGCCGCCGGGTGAAGCGGTTCCGCGAATCCTACCGCGCCGCCTTTTCCGGCGACCCGACCCGCGATCCGCTCTACGAAGCGATCTCGGCCGGCCAGGCCTTTCCCGGCATGGAGCACTGGCTGCCGCTGTTCTACGACCGGATGGCGACGCTGTTCGACTACGCGCCCGAGGCGCGGGTCACGCTGGATTTCCAGACCGACGAGGCCGTTGCCGCCCGGCTCGACACGATCGACGACTATTTCGACGCGCGCCGCAGCCACATGGACGAAGCGCCGAAATCCGCCGACCGGTTCGTCTACAGGCCGGTGCCGCCGGACCGCTTCTTCCTCGAAGCGGGCGAATGGGACGGGCTGCTCCGGCAGCGCGGCGCGCTGGCCTTCTCTCCGTTCGCGGCGCCCGATGGACACATATCCGACGGACACGCATCCGACGGGCCCGAATCCGAAAGGGCTGCGGCCCGGCTGCCCGGCGGCATTTCCGCCGGCCGGGCCGGCCGCAGCTTCGCCGACGCCCGCGCAGCCGAGAGCGTTCCCGTCGCCGAAGCGGTGTGCCGCCATATCGAATCGGTCCGGCGGTCGGGCCGGCCGGTGCTCCTGGTCGCCGACAGCGACGGGTCCGGCAGCAGGCTGGCCCATCTGCTGAAGGAGGCCGGCGGCGTTTCGGCCGAACGGATCGACCGGTGGGACGGGCAGGCGACGGGCGTTTTCCTGACGGTCGCCGAACTGGACCGCGGCTTCGAGACCGACGACCTTGTCGCGATCGCCGAGCAGGATGTTTTCGGCGACCGGCTGCGCGGGTCCCGAGGCCGGAAAACGGGGCGCGACCGCCGGGCCGAAGCCTTCCTCAGCGAACTCTCGGCGCTGAACGAAGGCGATCTCGTCGTCCATCGCGAGCACGGCATCGGCCGCTACGAGGGGCTGGAAACCGTCACCGCCGCCGGCGCGGACCACGATTGCCTGCGCCTGACCTACCAGGGCGGCGACACGCTCTTCGTGCCGGCGGAGAATATGGAGGTGCTGTCCCGCTTCGGCAGCGAATCGGAAGCCGCGGTGCTCGACCGGCTCGGCGCCGCGGCCTGGCAGGCGCGCAAATCCAGGGTCAAGGACCGGATTGCGGCAATGGCCGGACAGCTGATTGCCATTGCCGCCCAGCGCGAGCTCCGCAAGGCGCCGGTGGTCGAGGGAACGGAGGGGTCGGCCGGCGAGTTCGCCGCGCGCTTCCCCTTCGCCGAGACCGGCGACCAGTCCCGCGCGATCGACGAAACGCTGGCCGACCTCGCCTCCGGCAAGCCCATGGACCGCCTGGTGTGCGGCGATGTCGGCTTCGGCAAGACGGAGGTCGCCCTGCGCGCCGCTTTCGCGGCGGTCATGGCCGGGTTGCAGGTCGCCGTCGTGGTGCCGACGACCCTGCTCGCGCGCCAGCATTTCCAGACCTTCAGGGACCGGTTTGCCGGTTTCCCGGTGCGGGTCGGCCAGCTGTCCCGGCTGGTCGCGTCCGGCGACGCCGCGCGCATCCGCAAGGACCTGGAGGCGGGAACGCTCGATATCGTCGTCGGCACCCATGCGCTGCTCGGCAAATCGGTGCGTTTCCGCTCGCTCGGCCTTGTGGTCGTGGACGAAGAGCAGCATTTCGGCGTCGCCCAGAAGGAGCGCCTGAAAGAACTGCGCGCCGACGTCCACGTCCTGACGCTGACCGCGACGCCGATCCCGCGCACCCTGCAGCTGGCGCTCGCCGGCGTGCGCGACCTCAGCCTGATCGCGACGCCGCCGGTCGACCGGCTCGCCGTGCGCACCTTCGTGCTGCCCTACGACCCCGTCGTTATCGAGGAGGCGATCCGGCGCGAACTGCTGCGCGGCGGCCAGGTCTTCTGGGTCTGCCCGCGCATCCGCGACCTGGACCTGCTCGCCGAGCGGGTGGCGCGCCTGGCGCCGGGCGTGCGCTACGCCATCGCCCACGGCCGGATGCCACCGGCCGATCTGGAACAGGTCATGGAGCGTTTCTACGACGGCGAGGTGCGCATCCTGCTGTCCACCAACATCATCGAGTCCGGCCTCGATATCCCGACCGTCAACACGATCGTCCTGCACCGGGCGGACCGCTTCGGCCTCGCCCAGCTTTACCAACTGCGCGGCCGGGTCGGGCGCTCCAAGACCCGGGCCTACGCCTACCTGACCTTGCCGGAGGACCGGAAGATCGCCGGCACGGCGCTGAAGCGGCTGGAGGTCATGCAGACCCTCGACACGCTCGGCGCCGGGTTTTCGCTGGCCAGCCATGACATGGATATCCGCGGCGCCGGCAACCTGCTGGGCGAGGAGCAGTCCGGCCATGTCCGGGAGGTCGGCATCGAGCTGTACCAGCAGATGCTCGAAGAGGCGGTCGCCGAGGCGAAGTCGGGCGACGGCGCCGCGGACGGGGCGGCGCGCGAACGCTGGTCGCCGCAGATCGCCCTGGGCGCCTCGGTGCTGATCCCCGAGCGCTATGTCCCGGACCTGGCGGCGCGGCTCGCCCTGTACCGCCGGGTATCGGACCTGGCCGATCCCGGCGCGCTCGAGTCCTTCGCCGCCGAACTGGTCGACCGGTTCGGCCCCATGCCGCCCGAGGTCGAAAACCTGATCGAGACGGTGTCGATCAAGCAGTTGTGCCGCGCCGCTCATGTCGCCAGGATCGACGCCGGCCCCAAGGGCGCCGTGCTGGCCTTCCACGAGGACCGGTTCCCCGATCCGGAGGCGCTGGTCGGCTACATCGCGCAGGAGCGCGGGACGGTGACCCTGCGGCCGGACCAGACGCTGCTCTTCCGCCGCAACTGGGACGATGCCGCCGCCCGGATGCGCGGGGCGAAGACCGTCCTGAAAATCCTCGCCGGCCTGGCGGGGGGCGGCCCGGAGAACGGCGGCCCGGAGAACGGCGGTGGCGGGCAATGACCGGGTCGCTGCGCGGGCTGCCGGCTTTCGTTACGGTTCGATGACCCCGTTGCCTCGGCGGCCTGGCCGCTGCATGGCGCCGGTCGCCGAAGTCGCTTCGGCGCCGCAGGCGAGGTCGGGCAGGTTCAGGCGGCCTCGGGATGCGGCGGTTCCGGCGCGGCGCCCCTTTTGCCGCGCAGTATATTCGCCTCCAGCAGACCCTCGATGCGCGCCGACCGCTCGCGCAAATTGCCGATGTCATCGCCCTGTTTCCCGAAGCAGGCGCTCATCTCATCGCTTTGCTTCTCGAAGCGGGCGTTCATCTCTTCGCTCTGTTTCTCGAAGCGGACGTTCATCTCTTCGCTCTGCTTCTCGAAGCGGGCGTTCATTTCGGCGCGCAATTCCTTGATTTCGGCACGCATCTCGGCGCGCAGCGCACGATTATCCTGGCGCAGCCACGCAAACAGCGTAAGCAGCATGGCGCCGAGCGCAGCGAAACCGGCAAGGTTGACGATCATTGCGCAACGCTATCACGGCAGTTGCGAGCCTGTCGACACCGATATTGTATCGATTTAAGTTCCGGATTCGAACGACACCCGAATTCGCCGCTCTTGCCCGATTGCCGCCCCGGCCCGCCGCTTCCCGGCGCGCTTCCCGGCCCGCTTCCCGGCCCGCTGCCCGGACAGACCGTCGCTTGATCGGCGCGCCGGTCCCGCCTAGGGTGCGCGCGCCGGTCCGGTCACGCCGCCGCCGGCGCTTCCTCTCCCGCACTGCAGGACCTTCGATGACCGAGCAGATCCGTTTCACCGGCACCGACAGCTATGTCGCGACCGAAGACCTGATGGTGGCGGTGAACGCCTCCGTGACCCTTGAGCGGCCGCTGCTGATCAAGGGCGAGCCCGGCACCGGCAAGACCGTGCTGGCCCAGGAGGTCGCCAGCGCGCTCGGCAAGTCGCTGATCGAATGGCACATCAAGTCGACGACCAAGGCGCAGCAGGGCCTGTACGAATACGACGCGGTCGACCGGCTGCGCGATTCCCAGCTCGGCGACGAGCGGGTGCACGACATCGCCAACTACATCAAGAAGGGCAAGCTGTGGGAGGCCTTCGAGGCCGACGATGCGCCGGTCCTGCTGATCGACGAGATCGACAAGGCGGATATCGAATTTCCGAACGATTTGCTGCTCGAGCTCGACCGCATGGAGTTCCACGTCTACGAGACGCGGGAGACGATCCGGGCCCGGCACCGGCCGATCGTCATCATCACCTCGAACAACGAGAAGGAACTGCCCGACGCCTTCCTGCGCCGCTGCTTCTTCCACTATATCCGCTTCCCGGACCACGAGACGATGGAGCGGATCGTCGACGTCCACCATCCGGGCCTGAAGAAGAACCTGCTGCGCGCGGCGCTCAAGGCATTCTACGATATCCGCGAGGTGCCCGGCATCAAGAAGAAGCCGAGCACCTCGGAACTGCTCGACTGGATCAAGCTGCTGGTGGTCGAGGACATCCCGCCCGAGGCGCTGAAATCCGACGACATGAAGACGATCCTGCCGCCGCTCTACGGCGCGCTGGTCAAGAACGAGCAGGACGTTCACCAGTTCGAGCGCCTGATCTTCATGGCTCGCAGAGGGCAATAGGGCACGGGTAGCGGACGAAAGCCGTCGGGCCGGCGGACGGGCGGAACCGGGCGCGGCTCCGGCGGCTGCGCCAATTTCCTTGGCCTTCCGGGCCGCTTGCGGTATCGGGCATTCCTCGCAGCACGGGGCACCGCCGAACTCCCATGACGGATCGCAATGCCGGCCCGGACGCCGATTTCGACCGGACGGTCCGGGACCTCATCGACAACAAGACCAAACCGCCGGGCGCGCTCGGGCAGGTCGAGGCGGTTGCCCTGCAGCTGGCGCACGCGACGGGCTCTGCGGCGCCGCGGCTCGGCTCCTGCGAGCTGACGATCTTCGCGGCGGATCACGGCATCGCGGCGGAGGGGGTTTCCGCCTATCCCCAGGCCGTGACCCGGGAGATGGTCCTGAACTTCCTCGGCCGGGGCGCGGCGGCCAACGTCTTCGCCGAAGCGGTCGGCGCCGCCGTCCGGGTGGTCGACGCCGGCGTGGCCGGCGACCCGATCGACCATCCCGATCTCGTGCAACGGCGCATCGGGCCGGGCACCCGCAACTGCCTGGACGGGCCGGCCATGACCGGCGCGCAGCGCGACGATGCCCTGCAGGCCGGCCGGCAGCTTGCCGAAAGCAGCCCGGCCGACGTCCTGTGCTTCGGCGAAATGGGTATCGGCAACACGTCCGCGGCGACGCTCCTCGCCCACAAGCTGCTCGGCCTGCCGGTTGTAGACCTTGTCGGGCGCGGCACCGGGCTGGACGATGCCGGCCTGGCGCACAAGACGGCCGTGCTCGAAGCCGCCGCCGCGCGCACCGCTCCCGGTCTCGACGCGGTTCGGGCACTGGCGGAATACGGCGGCTTCGAGATCGCGATGATGGCGGGCGCCATGCTGGGCGCGGCGCAATCGAAGCGCCCGGTGCTGGTCGACGGCTTCATCTCGACGGCGGCGGCGCTCGTGGCGCTCCGGATCGCGCCGGCGGCCGGGCGCTGCCTGATCTACGCCCATCGCTCCGCCGAACACGGGCACCGGACGATGCTCGATGCGCTGGACGCGCGGCCAATCCTCGATCTCGGGATGAGGCTCGGCGAAGGCACCGGCGCGCTGCTGGCGTGGCCGATCGTCCGGGCGGCGTCGGCCATGCTGACGGACATGGCGAGTTTCGAGAGCGCCGGCGTCAGCGGACCGGTTTAGGATCGGCCCGCACGATGCGGCCCGCGCTCGCCCGCCAATGGCTGCTGTTCCGGCTCGCCTGCCAGATGCTGACCCGGTTTCCGGCCGCGCGGGGGATCGACTATGCGCCGGCGCTCGATGCCGCCGCCGTGCGCTATTATCCGGCCGTCGGGATTCTCGTCGGGCTGGCCGGCGGCGCGGTCTTTACCGCGGCGTACGGGCTGTTCGGCCCGCTTTCGGCGGCCGTTCTCGCCGTTTCGGCCACCGCGCTATTGACCGGCGCGATGCATGAAGACGGCCTGGCCGACACCGCCGACGGCATCGGCGGCGGGCGCACTGCCGAGCGCGCGCTCGAAATCATGCGCGACAGCCGGATCGGCGTCTATGGCGTGCTGGCCCTCATCCTCGTCCTCGCGGTCCGGGTCTTCGCCCTGGCGGGCCTGTCGCCGTGGGTCGGCTTCGCCGCCCTGGTCGCGGCGCACGGGCTGAGCCGCTGGAGCATCGTCATCGTCATAGCGACCGCCCGCTACGTCCGTACCTCAGGAACGGCCAGCCCGGTCGCCGGCCCGGTCCCGCAGGCGTCGCACCTCGCCGCCGGCGCGACGGCGCTGGTCTGTCTGGTGCCGATCGGGGTCGCTGCGTCGCCGCTCGCTGCGCTCGGCGTCCTGGCCGGTCTGGCCCTCGGCCATCTCGCCGTGCGCGGGTTCTTCCAGCCGAAGCTGAAGGGCTACACCGGCGATACCCTCGGCGCCACCCAGCAGATCGGCGAGGTCGGCGCCCTTCTCGGCCTGCTGGCCTGCCTCTGACCGGCACGGGCATTCGACACAATTCGACCGGGCAGAGAGCCGCGCCGGCCCCGCGGCGCGCCCGATGGCTTCGGGCTGAGACACTACCGACCGGCGCGCGCGGTTGACGATGCCGCCCGCCGGCTGCATTGTCGGCGCCGGTTCCGGCTGCGGAATCGCCGCGCAAGGCGCCTCCGCACCGCCGGGCGGCTATTTCTCCCGCGATTCTCCCGCGTCGGGCCCGACCGCCCGTTGGCTTGCCCTTATCGGACAGCATGGCAGACAGCACGATTTCCCCGCTGCACGACCGCATGGCCAACGCGATTCGCGCGCTCGCGATGGATGCCGTCCAGGCCGCAAAGAGCGGCCATCCGGGAATGCCGATGGGCATGGCCGATGCGGCGACGGTCCTGTTCGCGCAATTCCTGAAGTTCGATCCCCAGCGGCCGGACTGGCCGGATCGCGACCGTTTCGTGCTCTCGGCCGGACACGGCTCGATGCTGCTCTATGCCCTGCTGCATCTGACCGGCTACCCGGACATGACGATGGCGGAGTTGCGCAATTTCCGGCAGTTGCACAGCCGCACCGCCGGGCATCCGGAATACGGCGCGGCGCCCGGCATCGAGACGACGACCGGGCCGCTCGGGCAGGGGCTGGCCAACGCCGTCGGCATGGCGCTGGCCGAGCGCATGATGAATGCGCGCTTCGGCGACGATCTGGTCGATCACCGGACCTGGGCGGTCGCGGGCGACGGTTGTCTCATGGAGGGCATTTCGCAGGAGGCGATCACGCTGGCCGGCCATCTCGGGCTCGGCAGGTTGATCGTCCTGTTCGACGACAACGGGATCTCCATCGACGGGCCGACCGGCCTGGCGACATCCGACGACCAGGCCGGGCGTTTCGAGGCCTGCGGATGGCACGTTCAGCAGGTCGACGGCCACGACCCCGCGGCGCTGGCCGCCGCCATGCAGGCGGCATGCGACAGCGACCGGCCCTCGATGATCGCCTGCCGGACGGTGATCGGCTATGGCGCGCCGACCAAGGCCGGCACGGCGGCGACCCACGGCGCTCCCCTCGGCGAGGAGGAGATCGCCGGAACCCGCGAAGGTCTGGACTGGCGGCATCCGCCGTTCGAAATTCCCGCCGACGTTGCGGAAGCATGGCGGACGGCCGGCGCGCGCGGTGCGGCCGATGCCGACGCCTGGGAAGCGCGTCTGGCCGCGGCCGATGCGGGGGTCCGCGCGGCGTTCCGGCGCGTTGCGGACGGTGCGTTGCCCGCGGGCCTCGGCGATGCGGTCGGCGCGCTCAAGCAGCAGTTTGCCGCCGAGGCGCCGAAGATGGCGACGCGCCAGGCGTCCGGCAAAGTCCTGGACCGGCTGACCGAAGTCGTGCCCGAACTGGCCGGCGGCTCGGCCGACCTCACCGGGTCCAACAACACCCGCGCCGCCGGGCACAGCGATATCGCCGCCGGCGATTTCTCCGGCGGCTATATCCGCTACGGCGTACGCGAACACGGCATGGCGGCGGCGATGAACGGCATGGCGCTGCACGGCGGGCTGATTCCCTATGGCGGCACCTTCCTCGTCTTCACCGACTATGCCCGGCCGGCGATCCGGCTCTCGGCCTTGATGGAGCAGCGGGTGATCTATGTGATGACCCACGACAGCATCGGGCTCGGCGAGGACGGGCCGACCCATCAGCCGGTCGAGCATCTCGCCGCCCTGCGCGCGATGCCGAACCTGAACGTTTTCCGCCCGTGCGACGCCGTCGAGGTGGCGGAATGCTGGGAGCTGGCGCTCCAGGCGCGCGAAACCCCCTCCGTCCTCGCGTTGACCCGGCAGGGCCTGCCGACCCTGCGCACCGAACACCGGGCGGAGAACGCCTGCGCGCGCGGGGCGTATGTTCTGGCAGAGGCCGGCGGGGAACGGCAGGCCACCCTGCTCGCTTCGGGCTCGGAGGTTTCCATCGCCGTCGAGGCGCAGGCGCTGCTGAAAGCGGAGGGCATCGAAGCCGCCGTGGTGTCCATGCCGTGCTGGGAGCTGTTCGAGCGCCAGCCGGACGACTATCGCGCCGCCGTGCTGGGCGACGCGCCCCGGATCGCCTGCGAGGCGGCCTCCGGCTTCGGCTGGACGCGCTGGACCGGCGACGGCGGCGGTTTCGTCGGCATGAAGAGCTTCGGCGCCTCCGCCCCGGCGCCGCATCTCTACGAACACTTCGGAGTCACGGCGGCGGCGGTTGCCGACGCGGCCCGGACGGTTATCGCCGGCCGGGGCTGAGCCGGCCGTTCGGACGGAAGCAGACAGGAGAAACCATGGCTGTACGGGTTGCCATCAACGGCTTCGGCCGGATCGGCCGGCTGGTCTACCGGGCCGCGCTGGAGTCCGGGCGCACGGATGTCGAGTTCGTCGCGATCAACGATCTCGGCCCGGTCGCGACCAGCGCCCATCTGCTGCAATACGATTCGGTGCACGGCACGCTGCCCGGACGGATCGAGACCGGCGAGGACTGGATGGATGCCGGGCGCGGCCGGGTGAAGGTCCTGTCCGCGCGCGACCCGGCCCGGCTGCCCTGGGGCGACCTCGATATCGATGTCGTCATGGAATGCACCGGCCTCTTCGCCAGCCGGGACAAGGCAAGCGCCCATCTCGAAGCCGGCGCGAAGAAGGTCCTGGTCTCGGCGCCGGCCGGCGGCGCCGACCTCACGGTGGTCTACGGCGTCAACGACGACCGGCTGGAGGCCGGCCATACCGTCGTCTCGAATGCCTCCTGCACCACCAACTGCCTGGCGCCGGTCGCCCATGTGCTGCACGAGGCCGTCGGCATCGAGCGCGGCTTCATGACGACGATCCACGCCTTCACCGGCGACCAGCCCTCGGTCGATACCCTGCACAAGGATCTGCGCCGGGCGCGCGCCTCGGCCGTCTCGATGATCCCGACCTCGACCGGCGCGGCGCGCGCGGTCGGCCTCGTCCTGCCGGAGCTGAACGGCAAGCTGGACGGCACCTCGATCCGCGTGCCGACGCCGAACGTCTCGCTGATCGACTTCACCTTCACCGCGCCGCGCGACACCACGGTCGAGGAGGTCAACGGCGCTGTCGTCGCGGCCGCGGAAGGTCCGCTCGCCGGCGTGCTGGCGACCAGCGAGGCGCCGCTGGTCTCCGCCGACTTCAACCACAATCCGGCCAGCTCGACCTTCGACCTGACCCAGACCCAGGTGATCGAGGGCCGGTTCGTCCGCGTGCTCAGCTGGTACGACAACGAATGGGGCTTCTCCAACCGCATGAGCGACACCGCCGCGAAGATGGGCGCGCTGGGTTAGAGTACTGCCGCACGGGATCGGGCGACGCGCGCAATCCGGAGGCCGGCCGGGCAGTTGCGCCGTCAGGAGCGGGGCCGCCGGGCCGGCATGCGGACCGGGAACCGGTCGTTCACGGCAAAGTCGCGTCCCACGGCAGCGGGAAACCCAGCGCCTCCGCGATGGCGCTCTGCCGGGCGTCCAGCGTGGCGAAGGCGAGGCTGCCGGCTTGGGGCGAGACGTAGAGCGCAGCCGCGACATGCCAGAGGTCGGCGCCCCGCAGGTAACCCGTTTCGAGCACTGCCGCAAACTCCGGAGCGAGCGGCCGGTCCGGCAGAATCCAGTCGATCCCTGCAACCGCGCTCTCCCGGAAAAGCAGATTTTCGCGCGCGAACGCCGCCCGCAGTTCCGCTTCGAGCAGGTTGGAAGAGATCAGACGGGTGAATTCGTTCAGCCGGTGCGCATACGCCGCGGCCTCCGGCTCGTCGAAGGCGATCGCCGTCAAAACCGAGGTGTCGACATACGCGACGCTCATTCGCCGCGTTCGGCGAGAAAGCGCGCCAACCCGCCGGGCCGGCGCCCGGCCGGCCGGAACGTCTGTCTCGGCAGCGCCGGGCGAACCAGGGTGCCGCTGCGTTCGAGATCGTCGAGCCGCTCTTCGAGCGTCGGCGTCTGCTGCCGTCCGATCGCGCGGATCTCCGCCACCGGCTCCCCCCGGTAGGAGACGGTCACGGTCCTGCCGTCGCGCACTTGACGGATGACCTCGGAAAACCGCGCCTTCGCTTCATAGATCGAGTAGCTGAGTGTCATAATCCAAACTTAACTAGTCAGACTAGTCATTGCAACTGTGAGATTCAATGTATGCCGGCGCCGTTCCCGGCGAGGCCCGTCCGGTTCGGCGCGGGGGCGGAACATGAGCCGTCCGGTGTGCGGCACAGGCAGGACCCGCGAAGACCTTTGGCCCGCATATTTCATGAAGGGCGTAGCCGCAAAGGACCGGCGACGGCCTTGCGCTTGACGCGCCGCCGGGTCGTGCCCAGTCTCCTGGCATGAATGCCCCCCGCCGCCTCGAAACCGCCCGCCTGACCGCCCGGCCGATCTCGCTGGACGATGTCGCGCAGTTGCAGGCGTTGCATCAAGCCGAGGCGGTGGCCGCGCATATCGGCGGCTCGTGGACGCTCGACCGCAGCGAGCAGTTCGTGCGCGGCGCGGTCGAGCACTGGCAGCGCATGGGCTACGGCCAGTGGATGTTCAGCGAGAAGGCGGGCGGCCGGACCGTCGGGCGCAGCGGCCTGCGCCACTACTATCTCGACAACCGCGACGAGATCGAACTGCTCTACGCCTTCGAGCCGGCGGTCTGGGGCCGGGGCTACGGCACCGAAGCGGCGGTCGCGGTGGTCGATTTCGCCTTCGGGACGCTGGGCGTCGAGAGCATTGTCTCCTTCACCCTGCCGGACAATCCGGGCTCCCTGCGCGTGATGGAAAAGGCCGGCCTGACCTTCGAGAAGGAAATGATCCGCCTCGAACCGCCGGCCTTCCTGGTCTACCGGCTGACCCGCGAGGACTGGGAAGCCGCCCGTTGACCGGCCCGGTTTCCGCGGAGCGGCCCGACCTGTGGCAGCTGCGGTTCTCCGGAAACCGGAAACTGGTCGATGCCTCGGAGCCCTTGTTCGAATCGGCGCTTTCGGTCGCCCGGGTGCGGGCAGGCGACGGATCGGAAGACTGGATTCTGGAGGCGCAGTTCGACGGCGAACCCGTCGCGGCGCCGATCGAGGCCGGACTGGCGGTCGCCGCCCATGCAATCGGGGTGCCGGCGCCCTCTGTCGAGATCGCTCGCCTCAAGCCGCGCGACTGGCTGGCCGAGAACCGGGCGGCGCTGGCGGAAATCGCGGTCGGGCGCTTCCGGATCGTGCCGGAACACCGGCGCAGTGCAGCGCCGCCGTCCCATTTGCTGGACCTTCATGTCGACGCCGGCCCCGCCTTCGGCTCCGGCCGGCACGAGACGACGCAGAGTTGCCTGCGGCTATTGGAGGAGATCGCGCGCACGCGGCGGCCCCGGCGCATCCTCGATCTGGGCGCCGGCTCCGGCATTCTGGCGCTGGCGGCGGCGCAGTTGTGGAAGCGGCGCGTGGTGGCGACGGACATCGACCCGGTCGCCGTGCGGACGGTCCGGGCCAACGCCGTGCGCAACGGCTGCCTGCCCCGGATCGACGCGCGCTGCGGAAGCGGCCTCGACCCGGTGCGCCGCGAGCGGCCGTTCGACCTGGTCGTCGCCAATATCCTGGCCGGCCCGCTGGCCGAACTCGCCCCGGCCATGCGCGGCGCGGTCGCGCGACGCGGGCAGCTGATCCTGTCCGGGATCCTGTCGAGCCAGGAAAACCGCGTGCTCAGCCGCTACCGGGCCGCCGGCTTCCGGCTCGAGCGCCGGCTCGTCAGGGGGTCGTGGTCCAGCTACCGGCTGAGGCTTCGCTGAACCATTGCCGGCGCGGGACCCGTACCTCCCGGGCGTAAACTATGCCGTGCGGAGCCTGGCGGGAGAACAGCCGCCGCAGCGCGTTCCATGCGCCGAGGGCATACGAGCGCAGGAACCGGGCGCGCAGGGCGGCGGCGTCGCGGCGCACCGCCAGTTCGTCGAAACCCGTGACGCTCCGGGTCGATTTCGATAGAAACATTGTCGGAAACATTGTCCGGGGACCTTCGTTGGGTGGAACCTGTTGTTCTGCCCGTCACATGAGGCGCGCCGGAACCGGCACAATCGACCGAAATCCTCGTCTGCCATGCGCATGTTGCATATCTCCACCCCTTCAATTTGCCCGGCCGCGCACTACTGCGCCGCGGGAAATCGCGCATGACATCCCCGGCATCGCCCGAACGCTCCGCCGGCCGCGTCGCCGCCCTGCGCGCCCTGCTGGCGCAGGACGGCCTCCAAGGCTTCGTTGTCCCGCGCGCCGACGAGCACCAGGGCGAGTATGTGCCGCCCGGCGCCGAGCGGCTGGCCTGGCTGACCGGCTTCACCGGCTCCGCCGGCCTGGCGATCGTGCTGGCGGAGAAGGCGGCGATCTTCGTCGACGGGCGCTACACGCTGCAGGTCGGCGACCAGATCGATCCGGCGGTGTTCGAGGTCCGCCACGTCACGGACGAACCGGCCGCGGCATGGCTGCGCGAGTCGCTGAGCGGCGGCGGGCGGCTCGGCTACGATCCGTGGCTGCACACCGCCGACGGCGCGGCGCGGCTGCGCGCCGCCTGCGAGGCGGTCGGCGCCGAGCTCGCGCCGGTTGCGGAAAACCCGATCGACAGGCTCTGGGAAGACCGGCCGGCCCGGCCGGACGCCCCCTTCGAAATCCATCCGCCGGAACTGGCCGGCGAGACTTCGGCCGACAAGCGCGCGGCGCTGGCGGAAAAGCTGGCCGAACGCGGCGTCGAGGCCGCCGTGCTTACCCTGCCGGACTCGATCGCCTGGCTGCTGAACATCCGGGGCCGCGACGTGCCGCGCACGCCGTTTCCGCTCTCCTTCGCTGTCCTGCGCAACGACGCCACGGTCGCCCTGTTCGCCCCGGCCGGCAAGATCGATGCGGCGCTGGCCCGGCATCTGGGCGACGGCGTCGCCGTCGAGCCGCCGGACGCGTTCGAGGCGGCGCTGGGCGGCTTCGCCGGCCGCAAGGTGCTGGCCGATCCGGCGAGCGCGGCCGACCGGATCTTCCGGGTGCTGGATGAGGCGGGCGCCCTTGTCGAGCGCGGCGCCGACCCGTGCCAGATGCCCAAGGCGTGCAAGAACGCCGTCGAACTGGAGGGCGCGCGCAACGCCCACCGGCGCGACGGGGCGGCGCTGACCCGTTTCCTGGCCTGGCTCGCGCGCGAAGCGCCGGGCGGCGCGGTCGACGAAATCGCCGCTGCGGACCGGCTGGAGGGCTTCCGGCGCGAGTCCAACCTGTTGCGCGACCTGAGTTTCGACACCATCTCCGGCGCCGGCCCGAACGGCGCCATCGTGCATTACCGGGTGACGCCGGAGACCAACCGCCGGCTGGAGCCGGGCGCGCTCTATCTCGTCGATTCCGGCGGCCAGTATGCCGACGGCACGACCGACGTGACCCGGACGGTTGCCATCGGCGCGCCGGCTGCCGAAATGCGCCGCCATTTCACCCTGGTCCTCAAGGGCCATGTCGCGCTCGCCACCGCGCGGTTTCCGGAAGGGACGACCGGCAGCCAGATCGACGCCCTGGCGCGCCTGGCGCTGTGGGGCGACGGGCTGGACTACGACCACGGCACCGGCCACGGCGTCGGCAGTTACCTCTCAGTCCACGAAGGGCCGCAGCGCATCTCGAAGCTGCCCAACAGCGTCGCCCTGAAGCCGGGCATGATCGTCTCCAACGAGCCCGGCTATTACCGGACCGGCGCATACGGCATCCGCATCGAGAATCTGGTCGCGGTGCAGGAGGTCGAGGTCGCCGGCGCCGAGCGGCCGATGCTGGGCTTCGAAACCCTGACCCTGGCGCCCATCGACCGCGCCCTGATCGACCGCGCTCTCCTGACGGCGGACGAAACGGGCTGGGTGGACGGCTACCACGCCCGGGTCCGCGAGACGATCGGCCCGCTGGTCGATCCGGACACCGCCGCCTGGCTGGAGGACGCGACCCGGCCGCTATAGCGTCCGGCCGCATGGTCAGCACGCTCTAGGACTATTTCCCCTTATTCTTGAGCGATCGTTCAATTTCGCCATGTCCCGTCAACCGCAAATTTCCGCCGTTTTTCAGCCGGCGCAAATTAAAACAGACCGTTCTTTCTACAGTGTTTTTTTGCCGCCGGTCCGCCGGCGCCGCCGTTCATTTGTTCATATAATGTTCCATTATGCCGAAGTCAACCCTTTCCAGCGCGGAGAACTCCATTTCGATTCCTTTGCCGAAAGCCGTGAGTCGGATCCGACAGACAAAATCAACGTCTCCCCCTCCCCTTGGGGGAGGGGGTCAGGGGGAGGGGTATGCGGCTCC
>VXNK01000122.1 GCA_009840595.1 Rhodospirillaceae bacterium
TCCGTCGGCAGCGTCTTCTGTGTATCCGCGCGGCCCGCGCGGGCGGGGGGGCGCGCGGGGGGGCGGGCGCCCGCCGCGGCGGGCGGCGGGCCGGGGCCGGGGAGCGCCGGCCCGGCCATGCGCGGCTGCCCGAAATGCGGCCAGCGCGCCCTGATCCGCCAGGAAGGCTGCGACATCTGCACCGGCTGCACCTACAGCAAGTGCGGGTGAGGGGGCGAAGCGAACGAATTTCCGATGCCGGCTGGAGAGGCGGTGTGGCGACGAGAAAATCAAACACATTGGAATTCCGAAACGCGGCGCCGCCAAAGTCGGCGCTGGCGGGGATCGAAGAGGGGTCTTCGCGCGCCCGCGCATTGGCGTCGTCAGTCGAGCAGCAACATCGTATGGGCTTTGCGCGGCGCGTGGTCTTCGGTGCGGTCTCCGCATACTGGCAACAGTTGCAGAGGGCGTCGGGCCGTATTCGGCCGCTGCCCAGACCGCCCTTGGATATCGACCTTTCTTCGCTGCCGGAGGAGGCCGGAGAGCTGGCCGAGAACATCGGGGACGCTGCTGCGAAGCTGGATGCGATGGATGCCGGTTACGCGATCGGGGCGCTGTACACCGCGACGATGCCGGTCGGCTTTCGATCTCAAAACGGCGCCTATTATACGCCGCCGGCGCTTTGCGAAGTCCTGTTGGACATGGCGGCGGAAGCAGGGGTGGATTGGCGAACGGCGCGGATTCTCGACCCGGCGTGCGGAGGCGGCGCTTTCCTGTCGCCGGTGGCCCGGCGCATGGCGAGGAGTTTGAGGGACTGCGAGCCCAGGATTGCGCTGAAGAACATCGAGCAGCGGCTGCTGGGATTCGAACTGGATCCGTTCGCTGCCTGGCTATCGCAGGTGTTCCTCGAAGCGGCGCTCGCCGACTTGTACCATGAAGCGGGGACGCGCCCGGATTCGGTGGTGCGTGTCTGCGACAGCCTCGAACAGGCGGTCGGGAGCGAAGGATTCGATCTCGTCGTCGGCAATCCTCCTTACGGACGTATCGGGCTCTCGCCGGAATTGCGCGAAAAATTCCGGCGCAGCCTGTTCGGCCATGCAAACCTGTACGGCGTGTTTACCGACCTGGCTCTTCGGTTCGCGCGGCCGGGCGGGGTCGTCGCCTATGTCACCCCTACGAGCTTCCTGGCTGGAGAGTACTTCAAGGCGCTCCGCGGTTTGCTGGGCCGGGAAGCGCCCCCGGTGAGCATCGGCTTTGTCGCGGAGCGGAAGGGCGTCTTCGCGGATGTGCTGCAGGAAACGCTGTTGGCGACATACAAGCGGGGCGGCACTTCGCGTACCGGGAAGGTCTATTTCATTTCGCCGGGACGGGACGGCTCTGTCGCGACAAGGGCTGCAGGTTCGTTCAACCTGCCCGAAGACCCGGGTCGGCCCTGGCTGATGCCGAGAACGGAAGCGCAGAGCGCGTTGCTGAGGCAGGTCGACGAAATGCCCTGTAGGCTTGCCGACTACGGTTACACTGTCAGCACGGGGCCGCTGGTGTGGAACCGCCATAAAACGAGCTTGCGGGACAGGCCCGGCACGGGCCGCTATCCGCTGATCTGGGCCGAAGCGGTGCGGCCGGACGGGGTGTTTTCGTTCCGGGCGGAGAAACGAAACCACAAGCCGTATTTCGAGCCGAAGGCAAAGGAAAGGTGGGTGGTGACCGAGTTTCCGTGCGTGCTGCTGCAAAGAACGACGGCAAAGGAGCAATGCCGGCGGCTGATCGCGGCGGAACTGCCGGCGTCATTCCTCGCGGAGCACGGTGCGGTGGTAATCGAGAATCACCTGAACATGATTAAACCGCTCAATGGCACCCCGAAGGTGGCGCTGGCAGCCCTGGCCGTCCTTTTTAACAGCGATGTCGTCGATCAGGTTTTCCGGTGCATCAATGGAAGCGTGGCCGTTTCGGCCTATGAACTGGAAGCCTTGCCTCTTCCGCTACCGGAGGATGTGGGGGAGATCGAGCGGCTGGTGAACGAGCGAGCGAACCGCGCGACGCTGGAGCGTGCGGTAGAACGCCTGTACAGCCGCGGTACCGGCTGATGCCATTGCCGCCGCTGCTGCCGGTCGCCGATATCCACGAACGCCTGCAGACGATCTTTCCTGAGGGAACGGCGAACCGAAACTATGTGACCCGGGAGATCGCGGCCAAGACGATTTTTGTCATGCTTTATATCGGAGCGGTGGATGGCGAGGATTGCTGGCTACGCCCCGATCAGGTGACGCGAATGTCCGATGCCCAGGCGGCACTGGCAGACGACCCCGAACGGAAACGGTGGTTGCAGGTGTCCATGCGTCCGGCAGCGGGTGACATCGAAGGGAGGTGGTACGCCGCGAACACGCGCGAGCCGATCCGCGACGAAACCCTGCGCGAAGGACTGGTGCGAGTCGGCGCGGTGAAGGAAAGGGAGGGATTGCCGACAACATCGCCGCTTCCGCGCTATGCGCTGACGCCGGATTTCGCGGCGCTGTTCGACCCGACTCTGACGGAAGAACAATTGCGACCGTCGATCGAGGAATGGCAGGCGACATACCTGTCCAGCGGTGCTTTGGCCCGGATCGCGATCATGCGCCGCGGCGCCGTCGCCCGCGAGGGAAACGTGCTCGTAACGTTTCCGAGCGGGGAGACACGGCAGATGGAGCCGGGCCCGAGTTCCGTAATCTCCAAGGCTGTGGTGGAAGAATTTGCGCCGCGGTTCCTGGGAAAGCCGGGGGTTATCTGGGTGAGCGAAAGCCGAAATCGGGTGGTGGCGCGGGACGACCGCCTGGCGCAGGACCTCGGCCTGACAATCGAGCCGGACAGGAATCTGCCCGACCTGATTCTGGCAGACCTTGGACCTGCCGATCCGATCTTGGTGTTTGCCGAGGTCGTCGCAACGGCAGGACCCGTCAGCGAAGCGCGCCGGACAGCGCTTCTGGCCATCGCGACAGAAGCGGGTTTCGGCGAAGATCAGGTTGCATTCCTGACTGCTTATGCGGATCGGGACGATTCGGCCTTCAAGGCTTCCGTGAGCGAACTGGCATGGCGTTCGTTCGCCTGGTTCATGTCGGAACCGGATCACATCATGCTACTGCACATGGGCGCCGATGCAGAGCGAGCGCGTCTGTCGGACCTGATGCAAACATAGCGGCGATGCCGAAAGGGCCGCGAGCGCGCCCGGGTCGTTTCGCAACGAGATGCTGCGCGCGGGGCCGGTGCGAAGCGGCGCGGCGGGAAATTCCCCTAGTTCCCGCCCCAGCGCGAGACGGTCCTGCCGCCCTGGTACTTGGTGAGCGCCACGAAGTTCACCTTGCGCTTGCAGCGCTGCTTTTCCGCCCGGCTGCATTTTGCGGCGTAGATGTCGTGCCGCTCGATGCGGACGCGGCCGGTCTCGCTCCTGGTCTTGGTCAGCTTGAGCAGGGACTGGGCGCCGGGTGGGCCGACCGGAATGACCATGGTGCCGCCTTCGGCGAGCTGTTTCAGCAGCGGCGGCGGGATGTGGTCGATCCCGGCGGTCACGATGATCTTGGCAAAGGGCGCATGCTCGGGCCATCCGAAGTAGCCGTCGGCGGTCTTGCGCCGGATCCGGCCGTATTCGGGATATTTGGCCGCGGTCAGCCTAGTCAGAATCCTGTCCGTCGCCTTGGAAAGCGGCGGGATGATCTCCACGGAATAGACGTGCGGCGTGAGGTAGCTCAGCAATGCCGCCTGATAGCCGGAGCCGGTGCCGATCTCGAGCACCTTGTCCGCCGGCCTGACATCCAGTTCCGAGGTCATGCGGCCGACGATATGCGGGCCGGATATCGTCACGCCGCAGCCGATATCGAGGAAGGAATGGGCATAGCTCCGGCCGGCGTCCCGGGCGCGGGAAAATTCCTCGCGGGGCGTTGCCAGGAAGGCGCGCTTTTCCTTGTCCCGCCACAGGTCGAAATTCTCGATCATCGCCAGGTAGCGTTCCCATTTCGCGCGCAGGAAGTCCGGCTTGTCGCCCCGGGCCTTCTCCATGAAGGCGGCGAAGGCCTCGAAATCGTCCAGCGGCGGACTGAGGCTGTGATCGGAAACGCCCTCGGTCCCGGTCGCCGGTTTGCCGGTAACCAGTATCGTGTCGGAAACCCGGGCACAGGCGAGGGCCTCGGACGTCATTCCGGCCGCCAGGATCCCGGCAATAAGGAAAGGGGCAGCAGCCGCCGCCCGGATGTGCGAAAGCGCAAATCCCATGAAACGCCTTTCCTAGCCGGAAATCTGCCGTTGCCGTCACCGACGCCCGAACGGCCTTATGGGGAGTGTCAGGATCGGCCGAAAGCCGGCAGAAATATGACGCCTCCCCCCGGGCCTGTCCATACGCCCCGACGCGGCGCCCCGGCGCGTCTTGGGGCGCGACCGTGGCGGGAATTCCGCCGTCACGCCTCCAGCCGGCGGTATTTGATGCGGTGCGGCTGTTCGGCCGCCTCGCCCATCCGTTTCCGGCGGTCTTCCTCGTAGTCCTGCCAGTTGCCTTCGTTCCAGACCGCCCGGCTGTCGCCCTCGAAGGCGAGGATGTGGGTGCAGATGCGGTCGAGGAACCAGCGGTCGTGGCTGATCACCATGACCGATCCGGCAAAGGCGAGCAGCGCCTCTTCGAGGGCCCGCATGGTATCGACGTCGAGATCGTTGGTCGGCTCGTCGAGCAGCAGCAGGTTGGCGCCGGATTTCAGCACCTTGGCGAGATGGACCCGGTTGCGCTCGCCGCCGGAGAGCATGCCGACCTTTTTCTGCTGGTCGCCGCCCTTGAAATTGAAATTGGAGACATAGGCGCGGCTGGGAATCTCCCGCTTGCCGAGTTGCAGCATGTCCAGGCCGCCCGAAACTTCCTCCCACACCGTCTTCGCATCGTCGAGCGAGGCCCGCGACTGGTCGACGAAGCCGAGCTGCACCGTCTCGCCGACGCGCAACGTGCCGGCGTCCGGCGTTTCCTGCCCGGCGATCATGCGGAACAGGGTGGTCTTGCCGGCGCCGTTCGGCCCGACGATGCCGACGATGCTGCCCGGCGGCATCAGGAAGTTCAGGTCGTCCATCAGGAGCCGGTCGCCGAACGCCTTGCGCACGCCCTGCGCCACGATCACGACGTCGCCCAGGCGCGGTCCCGGCGGGATCCAGATCTGCATCTGCTCCGGCGCCTGTTCGCCGGCTTCGGCGAGCAGCGACTCGTAGGCGCTGACCCGAGCCTTGCTCTTGGACTGGCGGGCGCGCGGCGCCTGGCGGATCCAGTCCAGCTCCCGGCCGAGCGTGCGCTGGCGGGCGGCCTCGGCCTTGCCCTCCTGCTCCAGCCGCTTCTGCTTCTGGTCGAGCCAGGACGAGTAGTTGCCCTGCCAAGGGATGCCCTGCCCGCGGTCCAGTTCGAGGATCCAGCCGGCGACGTTGTCGAGGAAATAGCGGTCGTGGGTCACCGCCACGACGGTGCCGGGAAATTCCGCCAGGAAGCGCTCCAGCCAGGCGACCGATTCGGCGTCGAGATGGTTGGTCGGCTCGTCGAGCAGCAGCATGTCCGGGCCCGAAAGCAGCAGCCGGGCGAGCGCGACGCGCCGCCGCTCGCCGCCGGAGAGGGTGGCGACGCCGTCCTCCGCCGGCGGGCAGCGCAGCGCGTCCATCGCGACCTCGATGCGCCGGTCGAGGTTCCAGGCGTCGGCGGCGTCGATCTGCTCCTGAAGCCCGGCCTGCTCCTCGATCAGGCCGTTCATCTCCTCGTCGGTCAGGTCCTCGCCGAACCGCATGGAGACCTCGTTGAACCGCTCGACCAGCGCCGCCAGCGTGCCGACGCCTGCCATGACATTCTCGCCGACCGTCAGCGCCTCATCGAGTTCCGGCTCCTGGGCCAGGTAGCCGATCTTCACCCCGTCGGCAGCCCAGGCCTCGCCGGAAATGCTGTCGTCCAGCCCGGCCATGATCCTGAGCAGCGAGGATTTGCCGGCGCCGTTCAGCCCGAGCACGCCGATCTTGGCGCCGGGGAAGAAGGACAGCCAGATATCCTTCAGCACCTGCCGGCCGCCGGGATAAGCCTTCGACAGGCCCTTCATGACATAGATGTATTTCTTCGGGTCCATGGTCCGGGGCGCGGTTCGGGGTCAACGGTTCGGGCGCGCGGGTCGACGGCGCCGGCGGGTTGCGGCGCGAGATAGACCGGAACGGAGGCGCAAAGCAGGCGCGGCGATGTCGCGCCGCCCCGGCCGGCGAGCAGGGCGGGCAGCAGGCGGGAGCGGAAGAACGGGCGCAGGCGCATCGCAATCTCCTTACAGGATCGCGGCCCCCGTCGGCGGTCGGGCTCCCCGGGCCGGCAACCGCCCCCACCATACCCCTCGAGCACAATGCCAGAGGAGGAGGCTATGCAGGGGTGAGCCAAAACAAACATGTCGCCCCGGACGCCCCGTAGGGGCGGTCCGGGGACCAGGGCTGCCCCGCACGGCTTCCGCCCGCGACTCTGGGCTCCGGATCGTCGCTGCGCTCCGTCCGGGGCGGCAACGAAGGGCGACTCGATGCGCATGCCGTTGACACGGTCGCCGCCGCCGCTATCGTCGTTCCCGGCAGGAGCGTCGGCGCCCGCCCCGCCGCCGCGCCAAGCCGGAAGGCGCGGTGCGGCCCCGGAAACCGAAGGGGCAATCCCATGGCAGGAATCGGCATCGTCTGCTTCTTCCTAGGCGCCGTGATCGGTATTCTGAGCCATCTCTTTCTTGCATCGGCGGCTTTCAGGCATCGAAAGGGATTAACGGCTGCTCTTTGCGCAGCCCTTGGCGCCTTTCTTGTGCTGTGCCTGTATTCCACAACAACTCTTCCCGGAGAGCACTTCTATGTCCTGAAACGGCTGACCTTCGGCGCTTTCGTGATGCAAGCCCTTTTCGGCGTTGCGTTCGGGTTCTTTTTCAGAACAATGTTCACTTCCGAAAAATTTCATGCCGCAATGTCGAAGGGGGCAATACCTCGCCACTTCTACTATTCGAACATGGCCCTTCTTGCCTTGTTTGTGATCGGCATCTCGTTACAACCTCTCGGCCGTCTTCTTTCCACGGTGACTTTTATCCAAACTCCAGTTATAGGCCTCGAATTTGCAAAGAAATACCAAGAAACACTCGACACTAGAGAAGCTGGTGGCAATGAATCTGTTTCCACGTCGGGGCTTTCTCTATCGTATTTGGTCAATATAGAAAAGTATATAAAAAGAGACTTGCAATATATTGACTATCTTTATGATTCATCATCTGAAAAGTCAAATAAATTTTATGAATCGTCTAAAATTTCTCTAACAGAATGTAAGTTAAAAAATTTGAACATACCGGTGTTTTATATGATGATATCTCAGCTTGATGAGAATCTAAACGTCGATTATTTGCTCATGAAGTTTTACCGAGATATCTGCATAGATAAGGGAGCTAACTTCCCTGATGTAAATCGCTATCCATACCTTGCGCTTTCAGCGATGCATTTGCTTGATCTTTTGGGTAATCCCGAGGCCGGGGTAAAGATTATGAGTCGATGGATTGACTCAAGAATAGATGATGGAACCTTTCAAATGGAAAGCAAATCAAGGGATAAGAAGAGGAACAAGAACAAGCAGCTTCCGAGTTGGTATCTTATCCGTTCTTTGGTACACTTATCAATTTTGGTTGATAGCCTCGGTAGACCAGGAAACGCCTATGCCGTACTTAAAAGAAGTTTATATAGCCTCAAAGAACTGTTTAAATCTAAATCGGAGAAAATTATTCCTTGGAAGAAATGGCCGGAGAAATGCTCTGAATTTATCGGAAAAAAAAGCAAAACAGAGATAAAAATAGAGGAAGGAAAAATAGTAAAAAGAATCTATTTCACATATATGACGCAAGGCAATCTCTTTATCCGTGCCGCCCTTAGGAGTGCCGCTGGCGACGTGACCGCTTCTAGTCATCTCGAACCTCATGGCCCGGTCAGCAGTCAGCTTCTCGAATACGCAGAATACAACGCCTCAGTGCCCACGGATTGCTACCCGTCTTTGACGCCTCCTAACATCATCAACCGGTACAAGGCAAACTTTTTGGCAAACTACGGTAAGCTGATCGTCGCCTTGGCCGGAAAGGGATACTATATCTCCTCGGACGGCGGGACGGACCTCACAGCCTATCTCAACGCTCGAAAGCTTCTGATTCAAGCGTTGGAATTGTTGAGGCCCTTCGAAAAAATTGAATACACCGAAATCTCAAAAAGCGTCTATACAAACGCTCTCAAACCATATAACACACGCACCGAAATTGCCGGCGCGAAATTATATCTAACGCTCGCTGAAAGAGCACTTGGACTACGTTGACGATACGGGGCTGATACTTCTACGGGACGAACGCCACACCCGCATGGGCCAGAGCCGGAAAGCAAACGACCGCGAGCCACGCGGCAGCTACAGAAAAACGGTACATCGCTTCATATTCCCCGCCAAGTCCAAGCAGGTATATAGGCAATCCCCGCTTGATGTTGCAAGAGGCAACTCAAGATTATGCACATGGCACAATGAGGCGCAATGTCGCATTGTGCTACTACCCCTGCTCCGCCGCCCCCTATTCCGCGGCCAGCTTCATCGGCTGGGCCTGCATCCATTTCTGGAAGACGGGCTGGCGCGGCGGGTCGAGGCTGGTGTCGGCCTTGCAGCGCGCCTTGAGCTCCTCGACCGTGCCGCCGGTGTCGAACAGGGCGACGTCGCCGCGCTCGGCCGCCATGCGGCTGCGCAGGGTCTCGGTCTCGCGCGCATTCACGCTCAGGTCGTCATTCAGCACCACGCCGTAGCGCCGGGCGCCGTCGCGCGTCACCAGGCTGCGACGCGTGTCCAGCGCGACCTGCTCGGCGTCGCGCTCCAGCGGGTCGCCCCAGCCGCCGCCGCCCCAGGTGTTGAAGTAGAGCGTGTCGCCGGGTTCGACATGGACACGGTCGCACTTCGATTCCATCCACTGCTCCGAACCGTCGGCGCGCACCATCAGCTTGGTGCTGCGCCGCCCCGGCAGGCCGCCGTTGACGCCCCAGGGATGAGTGAGCCAGCGGTCGTCGTGGACCGAGATTTCGCCCGGCTCGAGGAACTGGTAGCCCATCGAGAGACCGTTGCCGCCCCGGTGCACGCCGGGGCCGCCGCTGTCGGCGATCGTCTCGTATTTCACGATGCGCAGCGGGAAATAGGCCTCGAGGAACTCGTTCGGCACATTGGTGAAAGACGGCCACAGGGAATGGCCGTCCGGCCCGTCGCCCGCCGGCCGGCCCGGCACGCCGCCGAAGCCGATCTGGTAGAGCTGGTACCATTCGCCGTTCTTGTCGTAGCCCGAATACATGAAGTGCGGGCTGTCGGAGAAGCCGGCGGCGCACAGCGCGTCGGGCGAACCCTGGCCGAGCAGGCCGCTCATGATGTCGAAGATGCGCGCCAGCATGTGGGTGCGCGAAGAGAGCGCGGCCGGACGGATCGGTTTCAGGATGGTGCCGCGCGGAATGCGCACGTCGACCAGGTCGTAGAAGCCGTCGTTGAACAGGATCTGCGGGTCGAAAATGTTGATGAAGAAGGAGCCGAGGAACATCTTGAACATCTCCTCGTTGAGGAGAAAGTTCACCGAGCTGATCGACTGCGGATCGGTGCCCTCGAAATCGAAGATCACCTTCTCGCCCTCGCGCCACATGGTGCAGGCGATCTTGTAGGGGCCCATGCCGAGGCCGTCGTCGTCGATAAAGTCCTCGAAATACTGGCGCGATTCCGGGATCACCATCTGGAGGATCGCGCTCATCGCCCGCTTGTTGCGGTCGAGCATCTCGGCCATCGCCGCGTTGAGCTCGTCGACGCCGAAGCGCTCGGCCATCTCGTGCACCCGCCGCTCGGCGAGGCGCAGGGCGGCGACGACGGCGTTGAAGTCCGAGCGGTTCCAGTCCGGCAGGCGGCAGTTGCGCAGGATGAGTTCGAGGATTTCCTCGTTCAGCTTGCCCTGGCGGTAGATCTTGACCGGCGGGATCTGGATGCCTTCCTCGAAAATCTGCGCCGCGTCGGTCGGCAGGCTGCCCGGCACCTTGCCGCCGATATCCGTCATATGGCCGAACATGGCGGCCCAGGCGACGATCCGGCCGTCGATATAGATCGGCATCATGGTCAGCCAGTCGTTGAGATGGCTGATCGCGCCGTTGCAGGAATAGGGATCGTTGGTCAGGAAGACGTCGCCTTCCTCGATGTCGCCGTCGTAACCCTGCTGGAAGCCCCAGAAGAAGGAGCCGAACTGGCCGACGACCATCTTGCCCTCGGCGTTGGCGATCATCGGGAAAGCGTCGTGCTGCTCGCGGATGCCGGGAGACATGGCGGTGCGGAACAGGACGGCGTCCATCTCGGTGCGCGCGTTGCGCATCGCGTTCTCGATGATGTCGAGGGTGACGGGGTCGACCTCGACCTTCTTGAACGGCGCGGTGTTGCTCTGGATCAGGCGGGCTGGCATGGCTGCTCTCCTCCCTATCGGCCGTTCATCGGGCGGATGAGGATGTTGCCGACCTCGTCCACGGCGCCGGTGTGGCCGTTCAGGATCAGGGTCGTCGAATCCATTTCGGTGACGATGGCCGGCCCGGCGATCCGGTCGCCGGCCTTGAGCAGGGCGCGGTCGTAGATCTGCGCCCGGTGCTCCCGGCCCTCGAAGTAGATCTGCGTCTGCTCGTGGATCGCACCGGAGGCGTCGCCGGTGCCCCGGGGCAGTTCCTCGGCCGTCGCCGCACTCTCCCGCCCCTGCACCAGGGCGCGCAGATTGTAGGACTCGTGCATGGTGTCGAGCCGGAAGGTGAAGAGTTGCTCGTGCAGTTCGTCGAAGCGGCGCGCGACTTCGCGCAGGCCGCCCTGGGCGAAGTCCTCCGGCGTCATGTCGACGGTGAGCTGCATGCCCTGGCCGTGGTAGCGCAGGTCGATCTGGTACAGCGTTGTCTGCTCGTTGCTGGGCACGCCCTCGGCATTGAGCGCCTCCGCCGCCTGCCGGGCCAGCGCCTCCAGCGCCTCGGCAACCTCGGCGTCCGTCGTCTCGTCGAAGCGGCGCACGAAGGTGCGGGACGCTTCGTCGCGCACCCGCGTGGTCGCATCGCCGTAGGCGCACAGCACGCCCGGCCCCGGCGGGACGATGACCGGCCAGGAATTCATCAGCCGGCCGAGCGCGTTGGCGTGCAGCGGGCCGGCGCCGCCGAAGCCGATCAGCGAAAATTCGCGCGGATCGAAGCCCTGCTCGACCGAGACCAGCCGCAGGGCGCCGAACATGTTCTCGTTGACGATGTCGATGATGCCTTCGGCGGCGGCCTTGAGCGGCAGGTCCATTGCCTTGGCGACCTTGCCGACCGCCTCCTCGGCGGCCCGGTAATCCAGCTGCATCTCGCCGCCGAGCCGGGCGCCGGACGGCAGATAGCCGAGCACGACGTTGGCGTCGGTCACGGTCGGCTCGTCGCCGCCCTTGCCGTAGGCCGCCGGACCGGGCTCCGCCCCGGCGCTCTGGGGCCCGACGCGCAGCGCTTTCGTCAACTCCGGCACATAGGCGATCGAGCCGCCGCCGGCGCCGACCGTGCGGACATCGACCGACGACGCCCGCACCGTCACATCCGCAACCCGCGTCTCGCGCCGGGTCTGGGCGACGCCTTTCTGGATCAGCGCGACATCGGTCGAGGTGCCGCCCATGTCGAAGGTCAGCAGATTGTCGTAGCCGGCCTGGCGGGCCATCCAGATGGCGCCGGAAACGCCGCCGGCCGGGCCGCTCATCAACAGGTTGACCGGCGTCGCCTTGGCCGCGTCGGCGCTCGCCAGGCCGCCGTCGGAACGCAGGATGTGCAGTTGCACGCCGTTCATGCGCCGGTCGAGTTCGGCGTTGAGGCTCTCGATATAGCGGGAGACGACCGGGCGGATATAGGAGTTCACGACCGTGGTCTCGGTCCGCTCGTACTCGTACATTTCCGGCACGACCTCGGAGGAAATCGAGATCGGCACACCGGGCAGGATCTCCTCGGCGATGCGCCGGATGCGCTGCTCGTGGGTGCCGCTGGCATAGGCGTTCATCAGCGAGACGGTCAGCGCCTCGATGCCCTCGCCGCGTAGCGTCTGAAGGTCGCGGCGCAGCGCTTCCTCGTCCAGCGGCTCGACGATCTCGCCCTTCGCCCCGGTCCGCTCGTCGGCCTCGATCGTCAGCTCCAGCGGCGCCAGCGGATCGGTCTTGTTGAAGATCACCCAGCCGCCGAGGCCGCCCGGCACATAGGAGCGCGCGATCTGGAGCGTCTGCTTGTAGCCCTTGGTCGTCACCAGGCCGACCCGGGCGCCGCTCAGGGTAAGGATCGTGTTGGTTGCGACCGTCGTGCCGTGCATCACCGCACCGATATCTGTCGGCTCGATCCCGGCATAGCCGCAGATGCGCTCGATGCCGTTCAGAACGCCCTGCGAGGAATCCTGCGGCGTGGACGGCACCTTGGCGGTCCAGGCGTGGCCGGTTTCCTCCTCGATCAGCAACAGATCGGTGAAGGTGCCGCCGACATCGACGCCGAGCCGGTAGCCGCCGCCGCTGACGGCGCGCCGGCGCGGCCGGGCCATGGGGGCCGGACGGCGCCCGGCGACCGCGCTGTCCGGTACGGAGCGGGCCTCGCGGGCTTCGATCGCGGCGCCATCGCCATTGCCCCGGCCAATGTCGCGGCCAACGTCGCGGCCAACATCGCGGTCCGTCTCCGGAACGGGCTCGTGGACCGGTGCGGCAGGCGCGCGCGCCTCCATGTCGCCGTTCGTGCGCGCGGCGGGCGCAGGCGGCGGCACCGACAGATCGGGCTCCGGCGCGGGTCTCGCCGCCTCGCCGTTGCCCAGCTTGTCGATCTGCTCCTGCAGGTCGGCGAGTTTGCTGTCGAACCAGTTTGTCAGATCGCTGCCGGAACTGCTCATCGGGCGTCTCTCGTTATTTCGGCTCGTGGCGATTGCGGCCGCGCCACGCTTCGAGCCAGCCGATCGTCGAATCCGCGTCGGTAATATCACAATAGCGCCGGCCGATGTCGCGGAGATTATCGCGGTGCGGCGCCTCGTGATGGTCGCCGACGCAATCCTCCGGGACAATGGTGCGGAAACCCCACTGGAAACTGTCGACCGCCGAGGCGCGCACGCAGCCGCTGGTCACGCAGCCGGTGACGATCACGGTGTCGACCCGCTCTTTCGCGAAGAGGGCGACCAGCGGCGTCTGGAAGAAGATCGACGCGCCGGACTTGCAGAAGGCGACGTCGTAGGACGGATCGTGGATGCGCGGATCGAGCTGCGTGGACGGATGGCCGTGCACCAGGTCTTCGATCACGGCCTGGACCTTCCAGTAGGGCCGGTCCCGGCCGGTTGCCGAGTAGGCGGTATAGCAGGAGGCGACGGGCACGTCCGCCCGGCGCGCCACGTCCAGCAGACGCGCGGTGTTACCGACGGCGCGCTGGATCAGCGGCGCGCCGCCCAGCGCGTATTGCGCGTCGGTAAAGGCGGTCTGGAAATCGACGACGACAATGCCCGGCCGGTTTCCGTAGCCGATTCCGGCCGCTCCGTAGGTCCGATCGACGTAGGTTTCGCTCGATGCGTCTGTCATGGCTCCTCCTCCCCCAACCCCGGGGGCCGGCGGCGGCGAACAGAAAACCAGATTGCCGGCGTCGAGTCCAAGCCGTTTGGCATTCGCGACCGAACCGGCTAACGTCCGCCCGCCGACACGGGGTCGGCCGCTTTCCCGGCACGGAATTTCGATGGACGCCAGGTCGACCGCCTTTCTCGAAATCATGATCGGCATTGCCGTCGTCGGCGTGTTGGCGTTCCTGGTGCTGTTGCTGGCCGGCCGCATCCGCATGGCGACCTCCGCCGGCGCGCGGCAACTCAACATCCGCTGGCCGCAGGTCGCGTTGGCGCTCATCCTGTTGATCGCCGTCGCCGCGATCGTCGTGTGGCAATTCCCGCCGCTGGACGGCGACCCGGCCCAGGCGCAGGCCCGGCAATGGCGCAGCGACCCGGACGCGCTCGCCTTTTTCATCGTTATGCTGGCGGTCGCCGGCGGCGCGGTCCTCGTCTTTCTGATAACCCTGGTCATCCGGGCCCATCCGCGGCTGAGCGCGCCGCCTGCCGACGAGGAAGAGGCGGCGGAAAAGGCCGTTCCCGCAACCGTCGAGGCGCCGTCGGCGGCGCGGCTGTTCGGCCTGCTTCTGCCGGTGGCGGCAATCCTGCTGCTGTGCTGGATCGCCCTCAAGCCGGGGCAGCAATACGCGCTGATGCTCTACCTGTTGTATCCGGCGTCGTTCGCGGTCGCCCTGGTCATGCTGTTCGACAAGGCGACCCGGTCGTGGAGCGCGAAGAACGGCGGCGAATCCTTCCGCGAATGGCTGTTCTGCGACCTGCTCGTCTTTTTCCTGATTCTGGGTTTCCTGAACCTGCTGGAGTCGAACGCGGGCGCAAAATACGAAGCGCTGATCTGGGACATGCTGCACCTGGCGGCGTTTTTTCTGGTCTTCTGGCTGCTTGACCGCCGGCTGACCCGGCTCCGCTTTTTCGCCGCCTATCTCTATCTGGCGCTGCTGCCGGTCCTGCTGCTGATCTGGCGTGCGATGCAGGGCGTGCCGGCGGCCAAGGACCCGTCCTGGTGGGAGACGATCTGGCCGTTGTTCTCCCTCGGCGTGATCTTCTTCGTGCTGGAACTGATCGCCGTGATCGCATCGAGCGACCGGGAAAAACAGGCAGTGCCGGCGATCAAGGACGGCCTCTATGTCGTCCTCGTCGGGATCGTGCTGATCGTCGCGGTCCCGGCGGCCGAAGGATAGGCGGCGCGATGACCGAACTGGACTGGATGCCGATCGCCGACCTGGCGGAGAACATCCGGGCGAAACGGGTTTCGCCGGTCGAGGCCGTTCAGGCCTGCCTCGACCGGATCGAGCGGCTGAACGGCGGGCTGCGCGCCTTCATCTCGGTCTATCCGGAGCAGGCGCTGGCCGCCGCCCGCGCCGCCGAGGCGGCGGTCATGGCGGGCGGGAATACCGGGCCGCTGCACGGCGTGCCGCTGGCGGTCAAGGACCTGTTTGCCGTCCGGGGCATGGTGCGGACTTGCGGCTCGCGCCTGATCGGCGAGGGCCCGGGCGAAGCGGACGCCGAGGCCGTCGCCGCCCTGCGTGCCGCCGGAGGCATCGTCGTCGGCCTTGCAAACCTGCACGAATTCGCCTTCGGCCCGACCGGGATAAACCCGCATTTCGGCACGGCGCGGAACCCGTGGGACCGCAGCAAGGTGTGCGGCGGTTCGAGCAGCGGGTCGGGCTGCGCCGTGGCGGCCGGCCTGGTGCCGGGCGCCATGGGTACGGACACCGGCGGCTCGGTGCGCATCCCGGCGGCGCTGTGCGGCCTCGTCGGGCTGAAGCCGACCCATCTGCGCGTCAGCCAGCAGGGCATCTATCCGCTGGTGGGCGAATTCGATACCGGCGGCCCGATGACCCGCTCGGTCGACGATACCGCGCTCATGATGGCGGCGCTCGACCCGGACGGCGGGTTCGGCGCCCACCGGGCCCTGCCGTCGCTGAAGGGGACCCGGATCGGCGTGCTGCAAGCCCTGTTCGAGGACGGTATCGACCCCGATATCGCCGTGCAGTGCCGCGCCGCCATTGCCGTTCTCGACTCGCTCGGCGCGGAGATCGAGGCTCCCGCCCTGCCGTTCGCGGACGATGCGGTAACGGCCTGGACGACGATCACCCTCGGCCGGGTCTACGCCCTGCACGGCGCGCGCGCCGAGGCAGCGGACAGCAAACTGGCGCCCAACGTGCGCGAGCGGGTCCTGACCGGACGGGACATTACCGCCGGCGATATCGAGAAGGCGCTGTCGGTCCGGCAGGCGGTGCAGGCGCAGGTCTCGGAACTCATGCAGCGTTACGATGCTCTCGTCCTTCCGATGACGCCGATTCCGGCCGTCGACGCCGCCGACGGGCAGGGCAGTCTGGATGGCGTGCCGGTCGACGGAGCCAGGGCGCTCGGGCGGCTGGCGCGCCTCGCGTCCTTCACCGGCCAGCCGGCGGTGACGGTTCCCTGCGGCCTGACCTCGGGCGGATTGCCGGCCGGTCTGCAGTTGATCGGCGAGCGGAACGGCGACGAAAGACTGCTCGGGATCGCAGCCTGTTACGAAGCGGCAAGCGGCTGGGACGGCCGGCGACCGCCGATGGCCGCCCCGGAAGACAGGCGGGCAGGCTAATGCCGATTTGCCTAACCCATCCGTCTTCGGCTATTCAGCGGCACCGGCGGGAACGCGGCGCACGCGTCCGGCCCGGATGCGGCGACAAGGGAGGCAAACGATGAGCGGTTGGGGGTGGTTCTGGACGCTCGTCGGCTTCCTCGTCTACATCGTCGTCCTGATTTTCCTGTTCTTCTACAAACCGTTCGAAGAACTGTTCAATTTCATCATCGCGGACACGACCTTCGACAATGTCGTGTTCTGGGCGGCCCTGCTCACCGGCATCGTCGGCTTCTGCGGCTATCATTGGCGGGCCTACCGGCTGCATATCGTCGAACAGCGCAGCATGGAGAATATGGTGCTGAGTTCGCTGCGCGGCTCGACCTTCATCGCCATCCTGATCGGCGCGGGCGCGACCTTGCAATCGGTCCAGACCCTGATCGTCTACCTGGTGCGCGAGCCGGTCGTGCTGGGACCGGACCTCGGCAAACGGATCGCCGCCGTCCTGGCGTTGATCGTGCTGACCGGCGTGTTCTCGATCATCTTCTGGCTGCTGAGGCTGGTTCGCTTCCACACGGAGCGCGCCTGAACCGCAGCGGACACGCGCTGTTTCCGGCGGGCGGCTTTTCGGTTTGCGGAAGCCCCGTTGACTTGTATGGTGTGACAAGTTGCGCCGCTCCGCGGCGTCTTCCCGCCCCCGGGCGGGCCGGGCCGGCGGAGCGAGCCGGCTGTTTGGACCGAGTATGGGAGGATTGAAAGGATGACCATGCCGAGAAAATCGACATTGCACGAAATGAAGACCGGGCTGTCGCGCCGTCGGTTCGTGCTAACAACTGCAGGCGCCGCTGCGGCCGGAACCATGACCGGCGTGCCCGCCATCGTGTACGGTGCCGAATCGATCCGGACCATCGGGCTCGGCGTCAGCATCATCAACGAGATCCAGAGCAAGGCGTCGAAAGATACCGGCGACAAGATCCGCGGCCAGGCGCTCGGCTACGGCGCCATGATCGGCAAGATGCTGAACCAGAACGACCAGTACGAAGTTGCCGAAGGCTACTTCAACGACATGGATCTGATGATCCCGGCAAAGGTCTGGCAGCCGATCGACACCAAGCGCATCAAGAACTGGGACAAGGTCTCCAACCTGACCAAGACCGGGCGCCTGTCAGCGGGCTCGAGCCTGGGACAGGGCGATGCGCCGTTCCGCCATCTCTGGCTGAACAAGGACGGCAGCCGGGCCAGCGGGCCGACGCAGTACATCTCCATGCTGCCCGGCTGGCACAACGCCGATTCGATCGGCTACAACCCGGACGAGACCGGCCGCAAGATCGAGAGCTGGGCCGAGTTGTTCAGCCCCGATTTCAAGGGCAAGGTCGCGCTGGTCAACGCGCCGCAGATCGGCACGATGGACGCCGCCATGGCCGTCGAGGCCATGGGCCTGATGAAGTTCGGCAACAAGGGCGACATGACCCGGGCCGAAATCGACAAGCTGGTCAACTTCCTGATCGAAAAGAAGAAGGAAGGCCACTTCCGCGCGTTCTGGGAAACCTTCGGCCAGTCGGTCAACCTGATGGTGAGCGGCGAGGTCGCGATCCAGAGCATGTGGTCGCCGGCGGTCACCGCCGTGAAGGCCGAGGGCGTGCCCTGCATCTACGCAGCGCCGAAGGAAGGCATGCGCGGCTGGCATGGCGGCTGTGCCATTTCGGCAAGGGTTACCGGCAAGCAGCTCGACGCCGCCTACGAGTATCTCAACTGGTGGCTCGACGGCTGGGCCGGCGCCTTCGTCGCCCGCCAGGGCTACTACATGTCGGTATGGAGCAACGTGAAGGACCATCTCTCGCAGGAGGAATGGGACTTCTGGTACCTCGGCAAGCCCGCCGCCAAGGAGCTGAGCGATCCGTTCGGCACGCCGATCGTCAAGAAAGGCGAAATCCGCGACGGCGGTTCCTACGAGGCCCGCTTCAAGAATATCGCCGTCTGGAACTCGCTCATGAAGGAAAACGACTACCTCGTGAAGCGCTGGACGGAATTCCTGAGCGCCTGACGGGCTCAATCGCTCCGGCCTTCAGGGCCGAAACGGCATGGCAAGGGCGGGGCCTGTCCCCGCCCTTGCGCCGCTCTTTAGCCTCTCTCTTCGTCCGCCCGGCCGCCCCGGCGGGCGCCGGCTGACGCCGCCATGCTTCAGACTGCGCCACCGCATGCAAAACGGCATCACAGCGGCCTGATCGGCGACCAGCCGGCGCCGCCGGCGCAGGACATCGCGCGGCTGAAGAAAACCAAGCGCGACCAGGCCATCCATCCCGGCTGGCTGGTCGCGCCGGCAAGTCTCTGGCTGATCGTCTTTCTCGTCGTGCCGCTGATCGGCATCGTGGTGTTCAGCTTCTGGACGCCGATCAGGGGCGGCATGACGCCGGACTTCACGCTCATCAACTTCGGCAATTTCTTTCGGCAGGAAGGATTTTTCGATCCCGAACACCGCAATTTCCTGAAGCTCAGCATTTTCCTGACCACCCTGTGGACGACCTTCCGCTTCACCATCACCGTGATGGCCGTCTGCCTGATCATCGGCTACCCGATCGCCTTTTTCCTGGCGATGCAGGTGAAGAATTTCAAATGGCAGCTGGCGCTGTTCCTGGTGGCCATGGTGCCGTTCTGGACCAGCTACCTGATCCGCGCCGTGGCCTGGCTGCCGATGCTCGGCCGGCGCGGCCTGTTCAACAAGATGCTGATGAATCTGGGCATCATCGACAAGCCGAGTTCCTTCTTCCTGTATTCCGAGTTCGGCTACACGATGGCGCTGGCGCAGCTTTATGTCGTGCTGTGCATCGGGCCGATCTTCTTTTCGCTCGCCAAGATCGACAAGAACATCCTCGAAGCGGCGCGGGACATGGGGGCGAGCAATTTCCAGGTCTTCCGCGAAATCATCCTGCCGCTGTCCCTGCCCGGCGTCGCCATCGGCATGATCTTCCTGTTCGTCATGCTGATGGGTGAGTTCGCCACCGCCGTGGTCGTCTACGGCGGCAAGACATCGACCACCGGCACCGTGATCCTGAACTACTACGCGACCGCCAACTATCCGTTCGCCGCGGTGAACGCGATCATGCTGATGCTGGCGATGATGATCGGCGTGTTCTTCATCCTGCGCGTCGTCGACATCCGCAAGGAGCTGTAGGCGATGGCGCGCTGGACCCGGCGGCGGACGAAGGCGCTGGCCGTGAAAACCGGCTTCAGCATCTATTACGTCCTGTTCATCGTCTTCATTTTCGGGCCGATGATCGCGATGTTCGCCCTGTCCTTCCAGGGCCGGCGCGGCGGCACCAGCTTCCCGATGCGCGGGTTCAGCACCTACTGGTGGGAGAAGCTGCTCGAGCCGTCCTCGATCGGCGATCTCCAAGGCGCGCTCGCCCGATCGCTCATCCTCGCGCTGGTCGTCATGGTCATCACGGCGCTGTTCTCGACCATGCTGGCGATGGCCTTCCGGCGCAAGTTCCGGGGCTCCAACCTGCTGTTCTACACGATCATGCTGGGCCTGATGGTGCCCGGCGTGCTGCTCAGCCTGGGCCTCGCCACCCTGATGCGCCAGATCGGCATTCCGCCGGCCTGGTGGTCGTCGGGCCTGGGCGTCCATGTCGTCTGGACCCTGCCCTTCGGATTTCTTGTGATGATGGCCGTCTTCAACCGGTTCGACAGCAGCCTGGAGGAGGCCGCCCGGGACATGGGCGCCGGCGAATGGACGGTATTCCGGGAGATCACCCTGCCGCTCATCCTGCCCGGCATCGTGGCTGCCGGCCTGTTCGGCTTTACGCTGTCCTACGACGAGTTCGCCCGGACGACCCTGCTGTCCGGCGAATACAATACCCTTCCGCTGGACATCAACGCCTCGATGACCCAGCGCATCCGCCCGACCCTGTTCGCGCTCGGCACCGCCTCGACGATCTTCTCCTTCTGCCTGATCGGGCTGTTCATCGTGGTCTACACCATCCTGTACCGGCGCTCGCGGTAAGCCGGACATGCCGGGCCGGAACGCTTGCCGGCGCCGCTACAGCGACCGCCCGATGATGTATTTCATAATTTCGTTGGTGCCGGCGTAGATCCGGTGCACGCGCGCGTCCGCCCAGGCCCGGGCGATCGGAGTCTCCCACATGTAGCCGTGGCCGCCGTGGAGTTGCAGGCATTCGTCGAGCACCCGGTCGGCAAGCTCCGTCAACGCGAGTTTTGCCATTGCGGCGCGTTCGGCGCTCAGTTCGTCCCGGGCCAGCAGGTCGATCGACTGGTCGACGAAGGGCCGCATCGCCGTGCAGGCCGTCGCTAGCTCCGCCAGCTTGAACTGGGTGTTCTGAAAATCGAAGATACGCTGGCCGAAGGCGGTTCGATCCTTGGTGTAGGCGACGGTCTGCTCGAGCGCGGCCTCGGCGATCGCCATGGAACGCACGGCGACGACCATCCGTTCGCGGGCCAGGCCATGCATCAGCTGGCTCCAGCCCTGCTCCGAATCGCCGAGCAGCGCCGATCCCGGCAACCGGACGTCGTCGAAGAAGAGTTCGGCGGTGTCCTGCGCCTTGTTGCCGATTTTTTTCAGATTCCGGCCGCGGGTAATGCCGTCCGAATCGAGCGGCACGATGAACAGGGATACGCCCTTCGCGCCGCGATCCGGATGCCGGTTCGCCGCCAGAAGAACGAAATCGGCGATGTGGCCGTTCGTAATGAAGGTCTTCGAGCCGTTGACGAGAAAGCCGTTGCCCGATTCCGTCGCGCGGGTCCGCAGCGCGGCCAGATCGCTGCCCCCGCCGGGCTCGGTCAGGCCGATGCAGAAGATCGATTCGCCGGCCGCCATGGCCGGCAGGATTCGGCGCTTCTGCTCCTCTGTGCCGTGCGCGGCGATCATCGGTGCGATGATGTGCCCGTGCATGTCCCAGGCCGGCGCCGCGAGGCCGTATCGGCCCAGTTCCTCTATGACGATGGCGTCCCAGAGGAAGTCGCCGCCGGCGCCGCCGTATTCCTCGGGGATGCCGGTGCCGAGCAGACCCATCTCGCCGGCCCGCAGCCAGATGTCCCGCGGCGTGTATCCGGCTTCTTCCCAGTCCGCGTAATGCGGGACGACCTCGGCCTCCAGAAACGACCGGACGGAGGCGCGGAACAACTCGTGGTCCGGCGAAAAGAGCGTGCGGGGCAGGTCCGAAGGCATGGTCAGGGTTCGTCCCGGAAGACCTCGAGGAAGAGGCGAAGGCGTCGGCGTTCCCAACCCGCCTCCGCAGGATCGGCCCGCCGGCGGTCCGGCCCGGCCGCATTCGCCCTGTTCTACCACGAATCCGCCCGGACGGCCCGGTGCACCGCCCCCGAGCCGTCGCTTGATTGCATTGCTGGCATTCCGTATATCCCGGGGTGCATGACGCGGAGGGAAGGGCCATGGCGAGCATCACGATCCGAAAACTCGACGATGACGTGAAGAC
The DNA here is from genome assembly GCA_009840595.1 of Rhodospirillaceae bacterium. Taxonomy (GTDB): domain Bacteria; phylum Pseudomonadota; class Alphaproteobacteria; order Bin65; family Bin65; genus Bin65. The sequence continues at coordinate 21,620 of VXNK01000122.1, forward strand.
CCGTCTGCGCATGCGGGCGGCCGGGAACGGCCGGTCAATGGAAGAAGAGGCGCGGGTGATTCTGCGCGAAGCGGTCGGGCCCGAACCCGGACCCGAAAAGGGCCTTGGCACATCGATCCACGAACTGTTCAAACCTTTGGGAGGTGTCGAACTCGAACTGCCGCCGCGCGGGCCGATGCGCGATCCGCCCCGGTTCGACTAGAATTCGTTCGACGCGGCGAAAATGGTCGTGCTCGACACGAATGTGGTGTCGGAACTGATGCTCGACACTCCAAACTCGAGCGTTCTTTCCTGGGTCGATGGCGTTCCGGCCCTGGAATTGTTCGTAACGGCAGTAACGGAGGCGGAAATTCGCACTGGCATCGCCTTCCTGCCCGAAGGCGCACGCAGGCGAAATCTATTGTACGCTGCCGAACGCACGCTCGGCCTCTTGTTCGCCGGCCGGATTCTGCCGTTCGACAGCATCGCCGCCCGCGCCTATGCGGAAATTGCCGCCGTTCGCCGGTCTGCCGGCCGGCCGATCGGGGAGGCGGACTGCCAGATCGCCGCGATCGCCCGCTCCCGCGGCATGGCCGTGGCGACGCGCAACGTCCGCGATTTCGCCGATACCGGGGTCGAGACGATCGACCCGTGGGCGAGCGTCTGAGGACGCCGGTTCTTTTCCAACCCCTACGGATTCTGCTCCAGCAGCACGCCGGCGTCGGCGGGCCAGCAGATCGTCTCGCGTTCGCCGGGCTCGTACATGCGGTCGTTGACGCCGCGATGCTGCTCGACCGAGACGTATGCGTCGGGCGCAATCTCGAACACATCGGTCTCCAGCGATCCCTTGAACTCGGTCGTGACGTAGGTGCCTTCGACCCGGTTCGCCATGTCCGGGTGCTGGCCGGTGTGCATGAGGTCGGCGCGCACCGAGAAATGCGCCTCGCGGTCGATATGGACGGCCGCGATATAGTCCGGCACGCGGACGTAGAACATCTTGCCGTGCGCCTCGACCAGCACGATCGAGCCGGAGCGCGAGCGCACCGTGCCGCGGAACAGGTTGTTGTTGCCGATGAAGGAAGCGACGAAGCTGGTGCGCGGCGATTCGTAGATCTCCCGCGACGTGCCGGTCTGCTGGATCAGCGCGTCGCTCATCACGATGACCTTGTCGGCCATCGACATGGCCTCCTCCTGGGAGTGGGTCACCATGATGAAGGTGATGCCGGTGTCGCGCTGGATCTTCTTCAGTTCGATGATCATCGACTGGCGCAGATTGTAGTCCAGCGCGCCGAGCGGCTCGTCGAGCAGGAGCACCGTCGGCTCGCTGATCAGCGCCCGGGCGAGCGCCACGCGCTGCTGCTGGCCGCCGGAAAGGTCGTGCGGCCGGCGGTCGGCGAGCGGCCCCAGGCCGACCATCTCCACCATGTCCCGGGTCCGGCGCGACCGCTCCTCCCTGGGCACGCCCTGCATCTTCAGGCTGAACTCGACATTCTGGTGCACGTTGCGGTGCGGAAAGAGCGCGAAGCTCTGGAACATCATGGAGGTGTTGCGCTGGGACGGCGGCAGGTCCGTCACATCCTTGCCGGCGAGCCAGATTTTGCCGCTGGTCACTTCCTCCAGGCCGCCGATCATGCGCAGGGTCGTCGTCTTGCCGCAGCCGCTCGGCCCCAGCATCGCGACGAACTCGCCGTGCCGGATTTCGGCGTTGAAATCGATCACGGCGCGCACGTTGCCCGGAAAGGTCTTGTTCACCCCATCCAGGACGACGTCATAGTCGGTCATCGGCGGTGCCGCCGTCGCATTGGCAACGGTCCCTCAGGCCCGGCGGGTGCCCCGGTCAGTCGGTCTTTTCCGTCAGCGCGGTCAACAGCGACCAGATCGTCTCGAACGGCACGTCGGCGAAGTCGCCCTGTGCCGCCACCTGCCTGAGCAGGCCGACGGCGCGCTGCTGCGCCGGATCGTTGCCGGCGGCATCCTCCAGCGTGCCGACCGCCTCGCCGAGCGGCGCCTGCCGTGCCGCCGCGGTGCCGAGTTCGCGGTCGACCAGGACCTTGAGCTGCCCGTGGGCCTGGAGCAGCAGGCCGCTGTCCGCCGGCCGGCCGAACAGGCCGCGCAGCCCGTTGGCGTTGAAGCGGTCGCGCAGGCCCTCCGGCATCGAATGGGCCAGACCCTCCATCGCCTCGCCCAGGCCGAAGCCGGAGTTGAACAGGCCGCGGATCGTGTCCATCGTGCCGTCGTTGCTGCCGCCATACATGCGGATATGCGCGCCCTCCAGGGCGTTGCCCATGGCCTTGGCCTGGTCGATATGGACGTCGCGCTCGGCCTCGATGAAGAGCTTCGAGAGCTCCAGGAACATCGCGGCTTCGTTGTATTTCTTGAGCGCGTCGGCCTTGGCCTCCATGCCGGCGGCCTCGGCCTTCAGCTTCTCCTCGGTCCGCTGGACGCGCAGCGCCTCGATCTCCATCTCGGCGCGGCCGCGGGCGCCGGCCTCGCGCTCGACGCCCTCGGCGGTGATCTTCTGCGCCTCGCTGTTGGCGTTGGCCTTTGTCAGCGTGGCCGCGGCCTCGCGCTCCGCCGCCTGTTGGCGCGCCTCGGACTGGGTGACCATGTGCATGCTGGCGATCTGCGCCTTCGCTTCTTCGGCGATCCGCTCGGCCGCGGCCTGCTTCTCGGCCTCGATGCGCCGGATTTCCTTCTCCGTCTCGGCGTCGGCGAGATGGCCGGCGGCCTCGGCGGCGTGGGTCGCCCGGATGCGGTCGGCGGTGGTGGCCAGCCGGTCGGCCTCGGCAGCTTCCAGTTCCCTGGTTTTCTGCTCCATCGCGATCTCGCGGTCGCGCTCCTCGATCTCACGCGCCAGGAAACGCCGGATGTCGATGGTCTCGCGCTCCTGTTCCTTGCCGATCAGCGCGATTTCCCGCTCCCGCTCCTCCAGTTCGACGGCGAGCTGGCGTTTGATCTCGGCGGCTTCCTTCTTGGTGCCCTCGTCGATAATCGCCGCGTCCTTCTCGATCCGGGCGGCCTCATAGGCCCGCTCCTTCTCGATCTCCTCCTGCTGCACGGTCCAGCGCTGTTCGATGATGAAGCGCTGGGATTCGCTCATCGTCCGGGCTTTTTCGTTGGAGACTTCCTGCTCCTGGTTGGCAGCGGCGAACTCCTCTTCCTTGTCCAGTTCCAGCAGGTTCAGCCTCGTCGCCAGGCTGAGCCGGCGGGTCTCCAGCGCCGCCTGCTCGGCGGCCTTGTGGCGTTCGATCCGGGCCGACTCCTCTTCGGCGGCGACCGCCGTCGCCTGGGCGATGTCGGCCTTCTGGCGCTCGATCTCCTTCTGGATCAGGCCGATCTGCTTGTCCTTCTCGGCTTTCTCGCGCGCCAATGCGCGGTCGATCTCGGCCAGTTCCTCTTCCTTGGCCTTGGCGATGATGGCGATTTCCTTGTCGCGCCGTTCCTGCTCCAGCTTCAGGGCCTTCTGGATTTCCGACGCCTCGCGCTTCTGGGCCTCTTCCGTGATCGCCAGTTCGCGGTCGGTGCGCATCTTCTCGAGCTCGACCTCGTTGCCGATCTCCTGTTCTTCCACCGCCTTGCGCTGGTTCAGGATGAAAACCTGCTTCTCGCGCATCTGCAGGGCTTCCTCGTTCGAGATCGCCTTGTCCTGGTTGGCCCGGGCGGTCGCCTCCTGGCGCTCGATCTCCAGCAGTTCGAGCTGGGTATCCAGGTCCTTCTGGCGGATCGCGACCGTGGTGCGTTTTTCGGTGTCGTGGACCTTGCGCCGGGCGTCGCTGGTGATCTCGGTGATGATCTTCAGGCCTTCGGCGTCGAACACGTTGTCGGTCTTGAAATGCTCCTTGCCGGTCTGTTCCAGGGTGACGACAGTGACCTCTTCCAGCGTCAGGCCGTTGGCGTTGAAGCTTTCGGTCACGTTGGCCTTGATCGCCTCGGCCATCGCCTCGCGGTTCTCGTGCAGTTCCTTGAGCGACTTGGTGGCGGCATAGCTGCGCAGGGCGCCGACCACCTTGGCTTCGAGCAGGGTGCGCACCTTTTCCGGATCGAAGGTCTTTTCGCCCAGGCTGCGCCCGGCGGTCAGCAGTTCCTGCTCGGTCCGGCCGACATGGGTGTAGAGCTCCGCCGCAACGTCGACGCGGACATTGTCGTGGGTCAGCACCGCCTGGTCGCGCGAGCGGCTGACGATCAGCTTGATCGTTTCCAGCGAGACCCAGGTCACCTCGTGGAACACGGGCAGGACGATCGCGCCGCGGCCCAGGCACACCTTGGTGCCGAGGAAGCCGGTGCGGATGAAGCCCATGTTCGACGGCGCGCGCTTATACACCCAGATCGACAGGATGTAGACGATCGCAACGACGATGACCGCCAGCACAATGCCGACGATGATGTTTTCAACCATACTTCCGCCCCTCCGTATCGGGCATACTCATGCCGCGGCGCGCGGCCGGTCGGTGTTTTCCCGTTTCCGGCCTTTGACGCCCGGTCGTTCGATTGGCGCCCGAAATCACTACGCTCCCCCGCCGGGGGACCGGCCGGGCGACATAGCGCGCGACCGGCCGAGCGTTTCGCGCATGTCCTGCGTCGCCGCTTCGTCCACCGTACAGGCCGCCGGACTGCCGGCGACGACCACACCATAGCGATCCCGGGCCGTAACCGTCGAGACCAGGCCGCTCCGGACGTCTTTCTGGACCCGTTCGGGCGCGCGGTCCAGCGGATTGCCCCATCCGCCGCCGCCCGCGGTCCGGAAAACGAGCCGGTCGCCGGCCGCCACCTTCACGCCATCGGCTTTCGAGCCCGGCTCTTCGCGCGACCCGTCTGTCCGGACGACGATCCTGGCCGACGAAGCCCCCGCCTCGCCGCCGTCGCGGCCCCAGGGCCGGGACCGGTCCCGGTCGTCGCGCCAGCTTACCTCGCCGGCAGCCCGGAAACGGTAGACCTTCTCGATCCCGCACCCGCCGCGCTGCGCTCCAGCGCCGCCGCTGTCGGCGATCGCCGCCACACGTTCCACGGTCACGGGATGATCGGATTCGAACTGCTCGACCGGACGGGTCCTGGCGCCGGACGACAGCGAGCGGCCGTCCTGCCCGTCCCGGCCGGAACGCGCCGGCCCGCCGCCGAAGAGGCGGTCGGTGAAGCGGACCGCCTGCCCGCCCGCGTCGCGACCGCTGAAGGTAACGAGCGGGCTCGATCCGTAGCCGGCCGCCGTCGCCGCCTCGCCGGCGCACTGGCCGAGCGCACCGTTCAGCACGTCGTAGACCCTAGCCAGGGTCTGCGCCCCGTTGCCCAGCGGCGCCGGAAAGTGCGGGCGCAGCAGGCTGCCCGAGGGAACGGTGATCCGGAAGGCGTCGAGCAGGCCGTCGTTCACGGCGATTTCCGGATCGAAGGCCCGGATCAGCAGCCCGCCGGCGAGATGGGCGAAGGCTGCATCGTCCAGCAGCAGGTTGACCGGTCCTTCCGCCTGGGCGGACGTGCCGGTCCAGTCGAAGAGGGCCCGGTCGCCCTCGCGCCAGACCGCCAGCTTGAGAGTAAAAGGCCCGTTGCCGCAGCCGTCGCTATCCAGCACGTCCTCAAACGATTTCGGCTCTTCGGGCAGGTGCGCCGCGACAATCCTGCGCACTGCGCGTCCGGTGCGTTCTTGCGCCGCCGTGCAGGCCTGCCGGTAGCATTCGGTGCCGAAGCGAACGCACAGGTCGGCGATGCCCAGCTCGCCGGTCTGCGCCGCGGCGACCAGGGCCCGCAGCTCGCCGTGGGCCGCGTCGGGTTCGGGCAGGTTGTTCAGGATCACGTCCAGCGCCGCCCGGTTGGCCGCGCCGCGCTCGTGGATGAGGACCGGCGGAATGCGCAAACCTTCGCGGTGGACCGACGTCGCGCCGTTAGACCGGCTGTCCGGCGCCGTGCGGCCGTCCGGAATCGGGGCCGACGCCACACTGAAGCCGACGGGGTCGCCGGCCTCCGGGCCGAAGACAGGAACGATGGCGCACCACTGGCCCGCGGGCGCGCCGGCATAGGGATCGCCCAACAGAAAGACGTCGCCGGGTTGCATGTCGCGCGACCGGTCGCGGACCAGGGCAGCGACGGCCGGCGCCGGCCTGCCGATCAGCGCGGCGCCGCGGGCGTCGGTCAGGGTCGCGGCGTCGGCCGCCTTCTGGCGCGCCGCATCGCCGAGTGCGCCCTGGGCCAGGGCGATGCCGGCCTCCTTGCGGATCTGGCGCCAGGCCGACTCGATCCGGTCGAGCGTCAGCCCGTCCAGCGCGCCGCTCGGCGCCGCTGCGGCGCGCGGGCCTCCGGCCGGTCGGGTCGCGGGCGTGGCCGCCGGTGCGTGCGGCAGGTTGCGCTCCGCGGCGGGCGCCGACGGCTGCCTACCGTAGGCCAGCGCATCCGCCGCCTTGGCGAGCGCAGACCGGCGCGCCGCCTCCAGCGCCGCATCGCGATCGCCGTCCGCCGCCGCGTCGCCGAATTCCAGCGCCGAACGGCCGTCGACCGTCAACCGGTAGAGCGCCGACAGCCTGCCGCCGGTGATCTGGGTTTCGACCAGTTCGGCCGACCAGTCGTCGCCGAACCGGCGGTTCAGTGTTGCGTCGATGTCCGGGTCCGATCCGGCGGGCGGCTTAGCAGGCGCCGCCCCGACAGTCGCGGACGATTGCGCGGACGACGGCTGCCGGTTGCGCAGGCCGGCGGCGTCCGCCTGGCGCAGCCGGTCGGCGAAGGTCCGGTCGAACTGCTCGCGGGTCGATTGCAGCAGCGCATCGAGCGACGAGGCCGAAGGGCGGGGCGGCGTCATGCGTCGGCGCTCCCGCTGCGGTCCGGTGCGATCACGAGGGCGCCGTCCGCTCCGACGGCGCCGGCATAACCGGGATGGACCGGCGCCGTCCAATCGCCGCCGGCGACGAGGGCCGGTCCGGCAATCCGGCTGCCGGCCTCCAGTCTGCCGGCCGCGTAGACCGGCGCGCTCAGGAAAGCGCCCTCCAGATAGACGCGCTGCTCGCCGATACGCGCGGCCGAAGCGTCGCCCGATCCGGCCCGCCGGCCCGACGCCCGGCCTGAAGCCCGGCCTTGCGATCCGCCGTTACGCCGGTCCGCCGCCCGGCCGCCGGCGACGGCGCGCAGGCGGACCAGTTCGACCGGCGCGCCGAGGCGCACGCCATGCTGCTGCTCGAAGGCCGCGTGGAACCGGTCCTCCAGATCGCGCAATCCCCAGTTCGGCAGGTTGGCCGGATCGACCTCCAGGGCGAAATCGCCGCCCCCGCCGCGGAACCGCAAATCGGCCTCGAAGCGGAGTCGGCGGCCGGTCGCCGGCGCGCCTTCGCCGTCCAGCCAGTCATTCGCCCGTGCGCCCAGCCCGTCCAGAATTTCGCCGACCGCCGCGGCGTTGATATCGTCGAGCAGCCGCCGGCAGCTTTCGCCGAATTCCTGGCGCGGCGGCGCTTCGGCATAGCCGCGCGCCGACATCGCGCCCGGCTGCGCCGGCACGACAACCGGCCCGTCGCCGCACAGTATGGCCAGCGCGTTGCCGTGCAGCGGCCCGGCGCCGCCATAGGCGATCAGCGGCATCGAAGCGATATCGACGCCGTGCGCTGCTGCGGTCTGGCGCAGGGCGCCATACAGTTTCTCGATGGCCAGGTCGCGGATGCCCTGCGCCGCCTGGAAGGGGTTTGCGCCCAGCCGGTCGGCGAGGCGGGCGATGGCAGCTTCTGCAGCGGTGCGGTCGGGTCCCCGGTCCTGCCCGTTGCCGCTGTCCGGGCCGGCCGGGATCAGGCCAAGCACAAGATTTGCGTCGGTCAGCGTCGGTCCGTCGCCGCCGAAACAGGCCGGGCCGCCATCTGCAGCCCCGGGGCCGACGCGCAGGGCGCCGTGGCCGGTCAGCCGGACCGCCGCACCGCCGCCGGCGCCTGCCCGGTCGACCGCGATCGACGGCAGGGTCAGGTTCGCGCCGGCGACCGGCGTCTTGCGCGTGACGACGGGCGCGCCGTTCCGGACGATGCCGATGGTCGCCATGCCGCCGCCCATATCGAGCGCCAGCGCATCGCGGCAGCCGGCGTGCGACGCCGCTGCGGCTGCGGCAGCCACGCCGGCGGCCGGACCGGCATTGAGCGCATCGACCGGCGCATCCCCGGCATGCGCCAGCGACATGGACCCGCCGTCGGCGCGCGCGACCCGGACTTCTGCCGTGGACTCTAGGGCGCGCAGCGAATCGGTGAATGTTTCGAAATACCGGGTCAGCGTCGGGCGCAGGACGGCCGCCGCCACCGCCGCGACGGTCCGTTCGTAGTCGGCGGCTTCGCGGACGACGTCGCTCGACAGGGTCACCGGCAGATCGGCGTCGATATCGCCGGCCAGCGCCCCGAGCGCCCGTTCGTGCGCCGGGTTGGCCGCCGCATGCAGCAGGGAAACCGCAATGGCCTCCGCGCCCATCTCACGCAGGGCCTGGATCGCCGCCCGGGCCTTCGCTTCGTCGATCGGCTGCTGCACCTGCCCGCGCGCATCCATCCGCTCGGCGACGCCGAGGGTCGCGACAATGCCGCCGGCCAGCGGGCTTGCGCCCTGGCCGCGTCCGAGATGGAGCACATGCTCGAAGCCGGCGGTGACCAGCAGGCCGACGGCCGGGCCGCCGGTCTTGGCCGGATCGAGGTCCAGGACGTCGTGAACGGGCGCGCCGTGAACGACCGTCGCGATGTCGCCCGGCGCCACGCCCGCTCCGTCGGCCAGCGCGCGGATACCGGCGGCAACCGCGGCAACCGGGTCGCCGGGGTCGTTGGGCATCTTTAGGGCGTGCGCCGTCCCCGACTCGTCGAGCAGCACCAGATCCGTGAAGGTCTTGCCGATATCGATTCCCAGGCGGTGGGGCATGGAGATTTCCGTCATTCCCGGCGCGCGGCTGCGCACGCGGATAATTCCCAACCCGGCGCGCGGCGTCAACCGATGCCGCCCGCGCCGCGCCGAAGATCCGGCCAAACGCAGAGTCCAGTGCCCCGGTGCTGTGCGTCAGGGCTTTTTTTCGGATTCCTTGTATGCTGTACTGCCGCCGCTCCAGCAATTGCAAACCGGTGGACCCATGGCGCAGGAAACCGAGGGCGTGCGTTCCCTACGATACTGGATCGTTGTTGTCGGCCTCGTGATCCTGGCGGTCTTCGTCTATTTCTATCCGCCGTTCGAGAAGCTGGTCAGCGACAGCATCCGCGGGCTCGCCTCGTCCACCATCGTCTTCTGGTTCGCCGCTTTCGTCGGCGTCGTCGCCTACGTCATCGCGCACTGGCAGTCCTTCCGGCAGCATTTCTTTCGCAGGGTCAACGATCTCGACGCCGAGGGGCTGGTGTTCGATACGCTGCAGGTGGCGCTGCTGGTGGCGCTGATCCTGTGCGCCGGCGGGATCCTTCAACTGATCGAGATGCTGAGCCTGCATCTGATCGACAAGGGGACGGTGCTCGATCCGGTCTTCGGGCGCAAGCTGCTCGCCATGATCGTCGTGGTGATCCTGGCCATCGGCTTCTATCTGCTGCACCGCATGGTGCGCGCCTTCCGGCTCGGCCGCCGCCCCGGCCGCACCCCGCCGCGCCGCAGCTAAAGCGCTGATACCCTCCGGATCCGGCCCGGTCGGGTGCGGCCCGGTCGGGTGCGGTCCGGTTCCTGCGGCCGCCTCAGCGGTCCGCTTCGGCGGTGAGCTGCGCTTCCTCCGCAAGCGCCCTGATGATGGCGTCCTTCGGCAAGATGCCTTTCAGTTCGCGATTTTCGTTCAGCACCGCGACCGGGATATCCTCGCCCACCGTCATCGGCAGCACCTCTTCCAGAACCATGTCTTCGGTCGCCGTCGGCGCGGCTTCGGCCAGGCTGTCGACGGTCGGGATGTCGTCGCGCTGGCCCTGGCGGAGCGAAGCGGCTGTGACGGCGCCGACCAGCCTGCCCTCTGCGTCGACGACATAGGTAACGCGCAGGCCGCCCTCGCCGAGCTGGCGGAGCGCCTCGTCGGGAGTCGTGTCCTGCCGCACGATGCTGCACTCCAGCTTCACCGTGCCGGCGGTCAGGACCCGGCCGCGGTTCACGTCCTCGACGAACCGGCGGACATATTCCGTCTGCGGCCGCTGGAGAATTTCCTCGCCCGTGCCGATCTGTTCGATCGCGCCGTCTTTCATGATCGCGATCGTATCGCCGAGGCGCAGGGCCTCGTCGAGATCGTGGGTGATGAAGACGATCGTCTTGTGCAGGGTATCCTGCAACTCGATCAGCTGGTCCTGCATCTCGCGGCGGATGAGCGGGTCGAGGGCGCTGAAGGCTTCGTCCATCAGCAGGATATCGGCGTCGGTCGCCAGCGCCCTGGCGAGGCCGACGCGCTGCTGCATGCCGCCCGAAAGCTGGCTGGGATACTGGTCCTCGTAGCCGGTCAGGCCGACCTGGCCGATCCAGTGGCGCGCCGTCTCGCGGTTGGCGCGCTTCTCGGCCCGGCTGCCGCCCTTGATGTCCAGGCCGTAGGCGACGTTGTCGATCACCGTCTTGTGCGGAAACAGGCCGAAACGCTGGAACACCATGCTCATCATCCGGCGCCGGAAATCCTCCAGCTCCCTGCCTTTGAGCGCGAGGATGTCCTGGCCCTCGACGATGATCTCGCCGGCCGTCGGGTCGATCAGCCGGTTGATGTGCCGGATCAGGGTCGACTTGCCCGAGCCGGACAGGCCCATCACGACCGTGCACTGCCCCGGTTCGACGGTGAGCGTCACGTCCTGCACGCCGATCGTGTGGCCGGTTTCGTTCAGGAGGTCGTCCTTCGACATGCCGCCGCGCACCAGCTCGATCGCGTTGTGCGGCCGGGGGCCGAAAATCTTGTAAACGTTGCTGATCTGAATTTGACCCATTGCGCTTGGCTCGTGTCGGGTGCGATCCGGTTTGTCCCGGCAGCGGCCGCGATAGACGGCCTGAGGCAGGCCGCCGCGCCCGCCTAGTGGCTCACCGTCCGGTGCGTTTCCATGCGCCGGCCGTAGGACTGGGTGATGCGGTCGAGCACGATGGCGAGCAGGACGATCGACAGGCCGGCGATGAAGCCGGTGCCCGGCTCCTGCCGCTGCAGGCCGAACAGCACTTCCTGGCCGAGGCCGCGGACGCCGATCATCGACGCAATCACGACCATGGCGAGCGCCATCATGATGGACTGGTTGAGGCCGGCCATGATGTTGGGCAGCGCCAGCGGGATCTGGATGTTGAACAGCTTCTGCCAGCGGCTCGCGCCGAACGACGTCGCCGCCTCCATGACCTCCTTGTCGACCAGCCGGATTCCCAGGTCCGTCAGCCGGATCAGCGGCGGCGCGGCATAGATCATGGTCGCGATGACGCCGGCGAAATTCCCCAGGCCCAGAAGCATCACGACCGGGATCAGGTACACGAAGGACGGCATGGTCTGCATCATGTCCAGGATCGGCAGCATGATGGACCGGGCCCGGTCGCTCTGGGACATCAGGATGCCGAGCGGCAGGCCGAACACCACCGTGACCAGGATCGAGACGCTCATCAGCGACAGGGTCTGCATCGTCGGCTTCCACAGGGCCATCGACCAGATCAGCAGGAAGGCACAGGCGACGCCGACGGTGACGACGAAATTGCGGCTGGCGTGCCAGGCGACTCCGGTGAACAGCAGGGTGAGCAGCGGCCAGGCGATCGACTGGTGCAGAAAGCGCTCGAAAAAGCCGATCTTGTGGACCACCCAGCGGTTCAGCTGGTCCAGCGGGTCGCCGACCTTGAGCAGCAGCCAGTCGACCGCGCCGTCGACCCACACGTCCAGCGGGATGATGGAGGTATCGAACTCCAGCCCGGTGAGGAATTTCCAGAGGCCGGCCAAACCCGGGACGAGCACGACCAGGGCGGCGCCGGCGCCGACGGCGTGCGCCCGGTACCCCTCGGCGAGCGCCTCATGCCGCCGGGCGGCGGCCCAGGCGATCCAGCCGACGATCGCGGCGCACAGGACGAGCGAGAAAATGCTGCTGGCATCCATGCCTGCGCCCCCCTATCGCCGGCCGCCCTCGCAGCGAGCGCCGAAATTGCCAAAAAGAAAATGCCCGCCGGGCGAAGGCGGCCCGGCAGGCACTTCCAGTACGGATTCGAACGGTCGGACGACCGGCCCTACAGCGAAGCCTTGATCTTCGCCGCAATGTCGGCGGGGACCCACTTGGTCCAGATCGTCTGGTTCTTCCTGAGGAAGTCCGCAGCCGCCTTCGCGCCCGTCTTGTCCTTGTTCTCTTTCATGAAGACGAGGGCCTTGGCCACCGAATCGCCATCCAGATGGTATTTGGACAGCATCGTGGTGATCGGGCCGGCCGCCTCGGCGAACTTCTTGTTCATGCCGATGATCACCTTGATCGTCGGATAGGCGGTTGCCTTCATGCCCTTGCCGGACTTGGCCTTGTCGAGCTTCTTCCAGATTTCCTCGTTATATTCCGGCTCCTTGAGCATCACCATGTCGTACTTGCCGAGCACCCAGGTCGGGCCCCAGTAGTAGGCGACGACCGGCTTGCCGCGCTTGTAGGCCGATGCGATGGCCGCGGCCAGCGCTTCGCCGGTGCCCGGACGGAAGTTGGTGAACGTCTTGTCCAGCCCGTAGGCCTGCAGCTTCTTTGTGTTCACCCGCTCGCAGTTCCAGCCGATCTTGCAGTTGTAGAAGCGGCCCTTGGCCGGCTCTTCCGGATCCTCGAACAGCTTGGCGTGTTTGGCGAGGTCGGCCACGCTCTTGAGGTCCGGCGCCGCGGCCTTGATGCCGCGTTTCTTGTCGCCCTCGATCATATAGCGCGGGACGTAGAAACCCTGGACCGCCCCGGTGATCGAAACGCCGCCCGGCTCCATGACCTTGCCGGTGGCCTTCATCTTGTCCCAGATTTCCCGGTTGTTGGCGTACCAGATTTCCATCGAGATGTGCAGGTCGCCCTTGGCCAGGGCGTTCAGACTCGGCGCCGTCGTCGTCGGAATCGACTCGGTCTTGCAGCCCCAGCCCTTCTCGACCATGTAGCTCGCCACGGAGACATGGAAATGGTTGGACGCCCAGTCCAAACCGGAGAACTTGATGGTATCCTTGACCGGGCAGCCGGCCGCCGCGGCCGGCGGCGCGGAAAAGGCGAAACCGGCAGCGACGACCAGCGCGGCTGCCGACAGTTTTTTCAACATGATCTCCTCCCTGGAGAAATTTTGCGATACGTCGGAAGGCTTCTCGCAACGGGACTTGGGGACCTCGCCCGCAGGCCCGTTAACGGCTTCTTCATTGGGGCCGATTCCACACGAAAACGCCCGTGTATTCGCGCCTCTACGAAATGGCCGGTGGAACGACCGGTATGACCGGCAGATCCAACTGCCAGCGTGCGAAACAGCATAACCGGCATCCATTCGTTGTCAAATTCCGGTCCGGCGCCGGAAAGGCGACGCCGATTTGCGCGAATCGGGGGCTCGCCGCCGCCCGCCCGGCTCAATCTGCGCGGTTTTCCCCGGACGATCGGGCCGGGAGCGATCAAAACCGCGTTACGGGCGCCGGAATCCGCCGGCATACCGTTCCTTCGGACCCCGGGTGTCTTTAGGACGGCGCGTTACGGATTCCTGCTGCAGGACATGCCGCCATGGCGAAACGTCCGAATTTCCTTTTCATCATGGCCGATCAGCTGGCGCCCCAGGTGCTGTCGGCCTACGGGGGTGCGCCGGTCCGGACGCCGCATCTCGACCGGCTCGCCGCGCAGGGCGTGGTGTTCGACAACGCGTATTGCAATTTTCCGCTCTGCGCGCCGGCGCGGTTCTCGCTGTTGAGCGGGCGCCTGCCGTCGCGCATCGGGGCGTTCGACAATGCAGTCGAATTCCCGGCCTCGGTGCCGACGTTCCATCACTATCTGCGCGCCGGCGGCTACCGGACCTGCCTTTCCGGCAAGATGCACTTCGTCGGCCCCGACCAGTTGCACGGCTATGAGGAACGGGTCACGACCGACGTGTATCCGGCCGATTTCGGCTGGGTGCCGGACTTCCGGCTCGACGGCGAGACCTGGCTGGAGTGGTACCACAGCATGCGCGCGGTGCTCGACGCCGGCCCGCATCCGCGCAGCGTCAACGTCGCCTATGACGATGAGGCGGAGTTCGAGGCCGTGCGCTGGCTGCACGACCACGCCGACAGCGGCGACGACCGGCCCTTCGCGCTCACCGTTTCGTTCATGTCTCCGCACGATCCCTATCTTCCGCCGGCCTTCTGGTGGGACAGGTACCGCGATGCCGAGATCGACCCGCCGCGCGTCGGCGATATCCCGCTTGCCGACCGCGACGCGCACAGCCGGCGGCACTGGTTCCTGACCGGCCGCCATATCGACCCGGTCGGCGCAGCCGACATACGCCGCATGCGCCGGGCCTATTACGCGCTGACGAGCTATATCGATGCCAAGGTCGGCCGGCTGCTCGAGGCGCTCGCGGCGATCGGCGCGGCCGGCGATACGGTGGTCGTCTTCACGTCCGATCACGGGGATTCGCTGGGCGAGCGCGGCCTGTTCTTCAAGATGTCCTTCTTCGAATGGTCCGTTCGGGTGCCGTTGATCCTGCACGCGCCCTTCGCCTTCGCGCCGCGCCGGGTGGCGCAGAACGTGTCCCATCTCGATCTCTTCCCGACCTTTCTCGAACTGGCGGGCGAGTCCGGCGCGCTGCCCGAGCTTGCCGCGCCCGTCGACGGCCGGTCCCTGGTCCCGCTCGCCGGCGGCGATGCGGCCGGCTGGCCGGACATCGTCTGCGCCGAATACACCGCCGAGGGTGCGCGCGAACCGATGCTGATGGTCCGCAAGGGGCCGCACAAGCTGATCTGCGGCCGGACCGATCCGCCGCTGCTGTTCGATCTCGATGCCGATCCGGACGAATGCGAGAATCTCGCCGGCCGGCCGGACTGCGCCGGTGTGCGCGCCGAACTGGAATCGATCGTTGCCGGCACCTGGGATATCGAAGGCCTGGAACGGCAGGTGCTGGAGAGCCAGGCGGTGCGGCGCGTTTTGGGCGGGGCGCGCGGCGCCGGGCGCCGCACGAGCTGGGACTACCAGCCGCTGCGCGACGCGGCGCGCCTCTACTACCGCGATTCGGCCGACGTTCAGGCGGCCTACAGCGGCTCGGTTTCCGGCCCGTCTTCGAACTGACGGCAACGGAAGGAACAATCCGGCAGGCTCAGGCCATGCCCTGCATCTTCAGGGCGTTGTGTACGCCCGGATCTTCCTTCATGCGCTTGTTGAAGGCCTTGAGGTTCGGAAAGGCATTCAGCCGGTCGGGCATGAAGCCGGCCCACACCGTGAAGACGAACAGGTAGGGATCGAGGATCGAGCGCGCGTCGCCGAGCATCCAGTCCCGACCGGCCATATGGTCCTCGATAACCCCCAGCTGGAAGGCGACTTCCCCGGCGGCATGGTCCTTGACCTCCGCCTTGGCCGCGTCGCTGTCGGCGTAGCGGTGGGTCATGAAATAGGGTGTGAAGCTGGTGTGCACGTCGCCGTTGAAATGGGACAGCCAGCGCTGCATCGCGTGCCGGGAGTCCGTGCTGCCGCCGTCGTTCGATTCCGGCCCCAGCCCGGCTGCCGGCCAGGTCTCGGCGATGTATAGCAGGACTGCGTTGACCTGGCTGACGCAGGTTCCGTCATCCAGCTCCAGCACCGGCACCTTGCCGGCCGGGTTCTTCGCCAGGAATTCCGGCGCGCGGGTCTGGCTGCGTTTCATTTCCGCCAGTTCATAGTCGGCGCCGGCCCATTCCAGCGCGATATGGGGCGCCAGCGCGCAGGAGCCCTGGAAATAGTGGAGTTTCATGCGTCCGTCCCGGCTGTTGCGAGGGAAAGCGGGCCGGCCTTCCCGGCCGCGGTTGCGGGCCGGGAAGGCCATGCCCCGATGCCGGCTATGCCACCTTCGGCAGGGCGGCGAGCGCCATCGCCAGTTCCTGGTCGTTGTAGTCGTCGTCGGTCAGCTGGCCGGAGGCGTAGCTCTGGTAGGCCGCCATGTCGAAATTGCCGTGGCCGCACAGGTTGAACAGGATCGCCTTCGACCGTCCGTCGCGCTTGCATTTCAGCGCCTCGTCGATCGCGCCCTTGACCGCATGGTTGGCTTCCGGCGCCGGCAGGATGCCTTCGGCCTTGCCGAACGCCACGCCGGCGGCGAAGCATTCGGTCTGGTGCCAGGCGGTCGGCCGGACATGGCCCTCATGGACCATCTGGCTGACCAGCGGCGACATGCCGTGATAGCGCAGCCCGCCGGCATGATTGGCCGGCGGCACGAAGCCCGAGCCCAGCGTGTGCATCTTGACCAGCGGCGTCATCTTCACGGTGTCGCCGAAATCGTAGGCGTACTGCCCTTTGGTCAGCGACGGGCAGTTCGCCGGCTCGACGGCGACGATCTCGACATCCCGGCCGCCGCGCAGCTTCTCGCCCAGGAAGGGGAAGGCGATGCCGGCGAAGTTGGAGCCGCCGCCGGTGCAGCCGACGACGATGTCCGGATAGTCGTCGGCCATTTCCATCTGCTTGATGGCTTCCTGGCCGATCACCGTCTGGTGCATCAGGACATGGTTGAGCACGCTGCCGAGCGCATACTTGGTGTCGTCGCGCTGGACCGCGCGCTCCACCGCCTCGGAGATTGCGATGCCGAGCGAACCGGTGCTGTCCGGGTTTTCCTTCAGGATCGCCTTGCCGCCCTCGGTCAGGTTCGACGGGCTGGCGTAGCATTTGGCGCCGAAGCTCTCCATGAAGGCCTTGCGGTAGGGCTTCTGCTCGAAGCTGATCTTGACCATGAAGACCTCGACCTCGAGGCCGAAAAAGGCGCCGGCGAGGGCGAGCGACGAACCCCACTGGCCGGCGCCGGTCTCGGTGGTCAGGCGCGCGACGCCTTCCTTCTTGTTGAAGAAGGCCTGGGCCAGCGCCGTATTCGGCTTGTGGCTGCCGGCCGGGCTCACGCCCTCATATTTGTAGTAGATGCGCGCCGGGGTATCGAGCGCCTGCTCCAGCCGGCGGGCGCGGTGCAGCGGGCTCGGCCGCCATTGCCGGTAGACGTCGCGCAGCGCGTTCGGGATCTCGATATACCGCTCGGTCGAGACCTCCTGCATGATCAGTTCCATCGGGAACAGCGGCGCCAGATCGTCCGGCCCGCATGGCTGCAGCGTGCCCGGATGGAGCGGCGGCGAGGGCGGATTCTTGAAATCCGCCATGATGTTGTACCAGTCCTTCGGAATGTCGTTTTCGTCGAGCAGGTATTTGACCTGGTTGGACATGAGCCTTTCTCCCTGAAGTCTGCGGGAACCGGCAGGCGCCGGCGCGATTTCGTACCCGGCGGGGTTTGTATCGGATATGCTGGCGCCGAGAAACCGGCAATCTTGGCGCGGTTGCCCGATGCGATTGGGGCGCGATTCGGGGGGCGGCGCCGGCCGGGAACGCGGGAAGGAGAGACCATGACGGACGGTGACGGCGACACGGCGCGGCGCGGCCCCTCCCGGACCGGGGCCCAGACCCGCGGCACGACTGCGCTGGGCGAGGACTTCGCCGGCGAGTCCTACCATGCCGACCTCCGCGGCCAGCGCAGCTATCACGATTTCCTCGAGCTCGACAAAATCCTCAGCGCGCAACCGGTCATCACCGGCGAGCACGACGAGGCGCTGTTCTTCATCCTGCACCAGGTCAAGGAACTGTGGATGAAGCTCATGCTGCACGAGCTCGAGGCGGTGTTCCCGCATATCCGCAACGACGATCTCCGGCCCGCCTTCAAGATTTTCGCCCGGGTCAAGCGCATCCAGGAAAACCTGATCCAGGCCTGGCACATCCTGACGACCATGACGCCGGCCGACTATCTCGCCTTCCGCGACGGTCTCGGCCAGTCCTCCGGCTTCCAGTCGTTCCAGAACCGCTCGATCGAATTCATCTTCGGCAACAAGAACCGGGCGATGATCCGCACCTTCGATCATCGGCCGGAAATCGCCAAACGCCTCACCGAACTGCTCGAACGGCCGAGCCTCTACGACGAGGTCATCATGCTGCTGGCGCGGCGCGGCTACGCCATCGACGCCGGGGTGCTGGACCGCGACTGGTCGCAGAAGCGCGACGACAACGCATCCGTGATGGCCGCCTGGCGCGACATCTACTTCAACAGCGACAAGCACTGGGGGCTCTACGAGCTGGCCGAGGACCTGATCGACATGGACGACCTGTTCCAGACCTGGCGCTTCCGCCACCGCAACGCCGTCGAGCGGGTAATCGGCCACAAGATCGGCACCGGCGGCACCAGCGGCGTCGGCTACCTCACCAAGGCGACGACCATCCGCCTGTTTCCGGAACTCTGGGCGGTGCGGACGGAACTGTAAGGGGCAATGCTGTTTCCGGCACCCCACCCCGTGGTTTCGACCGGAACAGCGAAAACCGCCCCCAACGGCGTCATTTCGACCGGAGCGGCGCAGCCGCGTAGCGGAGAAATCTCTCACCTGCAAAGCGCGGTCCGGAGCGGAGTACCGGAAAAATACCTCCGCTCCGCAAACCTTCGGTTTGTTCCGGTCGATATGACGGTGGAGGGATAAAGGAGGCGCGCAGTTTGGAGCGGTCCCCGATGGCGGATGCTTTCTTCGAACGCGGCTGGACCTGCTTCGGCGCCGATCCGCACATCCTGGAATGGCTCTCTTCCGCTGAACCGGCGGCCCGCCGCAGCGTTGCCGATCCCGCCTTCAGCCGGTGGCATCGCTGCGGCGGCACCTGGTTCGCCGGGGTCAATGCGCTCCCCAACGACGAAACCGGCGCGGTCGCCGGCGGTCCGCCGCTCCGCGGCGAAGCGGTCCGGTTTGCCGGGAAGCTGGCCGGCCGGCCCTTCGACTGGGACCGGGCCCAAGTCTCGGTCTGCTGGCCCGGTTATCCGAAGCGGGGCGAGGGCGAAAGCGACGCCGCCTTCGCCTACCGCCGCAGGCGCGACGCCGCCCATGTCGACGGGCTGCTGCCGGTCGGGCCGGAGCGCCGCCGCTTCCTGCGCGAGCATCACCGCTTCATCCTCGGCCTGCCGGTCGGCCCGGCGGACGCAGCAGCCTCTCCCTTCGTCCTCTGGGAGGGCTCGCACCGCATCGTACAGCAAACCTTCGCTGAAACCTTCGGCAACCGGCCGCCCGCGGCATGGCGCGATATCGACGTTACGGACGTCTACCACGCGGTCCGCCGGCGCATTTTCGCGGAATGCCGGCGCGTGACGCTGACGGCCGGCCGGGGCGAAGCGTATCTGGTGCACCGGCTCGCCCTGCACGGCATCGCGCCCTGGGGCGCCGGGGCGGCCGTTGGCGAGCGCACGATCGTCTATTTCCGGCCCGAATCCGGCGACCCCGCCGCCTGGCTGAACGCGCCTTAGCCCGATACGGGGAAACGGGCGGATTTTTCCCACACACCGCCGGCCCGACCCGCTAATATCGCGCCCGTACGACCGGAACCATCGGGGCTGACATGCGCCACTATCTCGATATCGATCTTGCGACCCGCACCGTGAAATCCCGCGAGCTGAAAGGCCGGGAGTTCGCCGAGGCCGGGCGCTATTTCATTGCCAAGACCCTGCTGAACGACGGCGTCGCCACGGTCGATCCGATGTCGCCGGACAACCCGCTGATCTTCTCCGCCGGCCCCTTCGCCGGCACCAACTTCTCCAATGCCAACCGGCTCTCGATCGGCTGCAAGAGCCCGCTGACCGGCGGGATCAAGGAATCCAACGCCGGCGGCACCTTCGCGCTCGCCATGGGCCATCTGCAGATCGCCGGCTTCACGCTGCACGGCGCGTCCGACGACTGGGTCGTCATCCATATCGACAAGGACGGCAATTTCAGCTGGGACACCGCCGAGCCCTACATGGGCAAGGGCAATATCGAGGCCGCCGCCCTGCTGCACGAGAAGTACGGCCGGAAGACCAGCGTCGCCCTGTGCAGCCCGGTCGGCGAATATTGCGGCCTGCTGGCCGGCATCGCGGTCAGCGACGCCGAGAACCGGCCGGTGCGCATCGCGGCGCGCGGCGGCGTCGGCGCGGTCATGGGCCTCAAGAAGGTCAAGGCGATCGTCGTCGACAAGACGAAGATGCCGCCGCTGCACGACCGCCCGAAGGTGATGGGCGCGATCAAGGAATACGGCGCCATGCTGCGCGAACAGCCGGCGGTCCAGAACATGTCGACCTACGGCACCGCCATGATGGCGGATTACACCAACGCCACGGGCGCCCTGCCGGTGCGCAATTTCAGCGCCGGCCAGATCGTCGATCCGAAGGAGGAGACCTTCGAGGCGGGCGGCGACCACATCTACAACCTCAATACCGAGCGCGGCGGCGACCCCTCCCACGCCTGCATGCCCGGTTGCCTGATCAAATGCTCCAACATCTATAACGACGCCGACGGCAACGAGGTCGTCTCGCCACTGGAATACGAGACCATCGGCCTGCTCGGCACCAATTGCGGCCTGAAGGATCCGGACGATATCGCCCGGCTCAACTTCATCGCCAACGATCTCGGCATCGACACCATCGAGGTCGGCGCCATGCTGGCGATCCTGATGGATCACGGCGAGGCCGAATTCGGCGACGTCGCCTTCATGGAGCAGGCGCTGGAGGATATCCGCGTCGGCAACGAGCGCGGCCGTATCCTGGCCCAGGGCACCGCCCGGGTCGGCGAGCATTACGGCATCGAGCGGGTGCCGGTGATCAAGAAGCAGGCGATCAGCGCCTACGATCCGCGGGTCATCGAGGTGACCGGCGTTTCCATGATGCTGACCGCCCAGGGCGCCGACCACACCGCCGGCAACCTGCCGCACTACGACAGCAGCGGGAAGCCGATGAAGGACCTGGCCGAGAAAAGCTACCAGGTCCAGATCAACAGCGCGGTCGCCGATTCCCTAGGCCTGTGCGTGTTCGGCCGCACGGTGACCGACGTCAACCGCAAGCTGATCGCCGACGCGATCAACGATTCCTACAATATCGACATTCCGCCGGACTTCATCGACGAGATCGGCATCGAGACCCTGAAGCTGGAAAAGGAGTTCAACCGCCAGGCCGGCTTTACGGTCGAAGACGACGAACTGCCGGAATTCTTCCTGCACGAGCCGCTCGCGCCGACCGACAAGACCGGGCGGCTGCACGCCGCAGAGGTCAACGCCGCGATGGACGAGGTGGTGGCGGCCTGGTAGCCGCCGGCGCCCCGGCCGCTTTGGTCGCTTTGGTTTGGGGGGGCGTCGTCAGCCGGAACCGGGCTGCGGCGTCCGTTCCCGGATGGCGTGGAAGACGTGGGTCATGTAGGCCGCGGCGACGACCGGCATGATCAGGTTGAGCACCGGCACCGTCATCAGCATGGCGATCGCGAAACCGGCGCGGAACACCCGCCCGCCGTTGGCGCGGCGCAGCGCGGTGCGCTCGTCCTTCGCCAGCCGGCGCATGGCGACCAGGTCGTAATATTCCCGGCCGGCGAGGTAGCCGTTCAGCGTCCAGGAAATCAGGAAGTTGATGCCGGGCAGCAGCAGGTAGAGCGGCAGGACCAGCAGGTTGAGCAACAGCAGCAGCCCGGTGAAGCGGAGCACGCCGGCGATATCCTCGGCGATCGGGATGTCCCGCGCGGCGGGCAGGTGCGGATAGTGCCGGCGCTCGACCGCCGCGACGACGTAGGACAGGAAAAAGCCGGTAATCATCAGCAGCACGGCCGGGGCGACCAGCAGCGCGGCGAAAAAGATCGCCAGCTCGGTGAAGGTGTCGACGATCCAGTTGGCCCAGCCCCAGCGGAAGAATTCAAAGCCGGTCAGCAACCAGGCCATGACGGTCCACAGGATGGCCAGCGCGGCCACCGTCAGCACGATGCTGACCAGCACGACCCAGCTTATCCGCGGGTTGAGCAGGGCGCCGAAGGCCCGGGCGAGCGACCCGGCGGTCTGGACGGCTTCGTTGGACGCCATGGAGTTTCCCTTCTTCCGTCCCGGACGGCAGGATAACGCCGTCGCCGGCATCGCCGCTGTTGCGGCCGGCGCGCGCCGACTATAGTTGGTGCGGGTTGCGCGAATTACCACCGGACCGGACATCTTCCCGATGAATGACGCCGCTTTCGATGTTGTCGGCCTCGGCAACGCCATCGTCGACGTGATCGCCCCGGCCGACGAGGCCTTCATCGCGCGGCAGGGGCTGCGCAAGGGCGGCATGACGCTGGCCGACACCGCGGCGTCGGAGGCGCTCTACGCCGCCATGGGCCCGGCCACGGAAATGTCCGGCGGCTCGGCGGCCAACACCATGGCCGGGATCGCCTCGCTCGGCGGCCGGCCGGCCTTTTTCGGCCGGGTGCGCGACGACCAGCTCGGCGCCGTGTTCGCCCACGACATCCGGGCTGCCGGCGTCAGCTACGACACCCCGCCGGTGCGCAACGGCGACGCGACCGGCCGCTGCCTGATCCTGGTCACGCCGGATGCCGAGCGCACCATGCAGACATGCCTGGGCGCGGCGGCGCAGTTCGGACCGGAGGATATCGACGAAGACATCGTCCGGCGTTCCGAAATCGCCTATCTCGAAGGCTATCTGTTCGATCCGCCGCCGGCCCGGGCGGCCTTCTACAAGGCGGCCGAGGCGGCCCACGCTGCCGGGCGCAAGGTCGCGCTGTCGCTCTCGGATGCCTTTTGCGTCGAGCGGCACCGGGCTGAGATCCGCGACCTGGTCGACGGCCATATCGATATCCTGTTCGCCAACGAGGAGGAGATCGTCTCGCTCTACGAAGCGCGCGATTTCGCCGGCGCGCTGGAGGCGGTGCGCGGCAAATGCGGGATCGCGGCGCTGACCCGGAGCGAGAAGGGTTCCGTCATCGTATCGGGCGGAGACGCGGTGGACGTCGCCCCCGCGCCCGTCGCGGAGGTCGTGGACACGACCGGCGCCGGCGACCTCTATGCCGCCGGCTTCCTGCACGGCCTGTGCCGCGGCGACAGCCTTGCCGAGTGCGCCGGGATCGGCGGCCTGTGCGCCGCCGAGGTTATAAGCCATTTCGGCGCCCGGCCCGCCGTGCCGCTCAGGGAACTGGTAACGGAAAAGTTGGGTTGACACGCTCCGGCCGCCGCCGGAAGCAGGGCCGCGCGCCGGGACGAACGGGCCGTCCGGAGAACGGGAATTGACGAACGCATCGGAAAAACCGGCGCCGACATGGCGGCAGGCGCTCGGCGCCTATCGCGACCCGCGCGTCGTCACCATGTTCTTCATGGGCATCTCGGCCGGGCTGCCGCTCATCCTGGTGTTCACCACGCTGTCGGTCTGGTTGCGCGATGTCGGCGTCAGCCGCACCGCCATCGGCTTCTTCAGCTGGGTCGCGCTGACCTACGGCTTCAAGTTCCTGTGGTCGCCGCTGGTCGACCGGTTGCAGCTTCCCGGGCCGCTCTCCCGGCTCGGCCGGCGCCGGAGCTGGGTCCTGCTGGCCATAGCCGGCGTGATCGCCGGCCTGATCGGCATGGCGCTGACCGACCCGAAGAGCGACCTGTGGCAGATGGCCCTGTTCGCCTTCATCGTCGCGTTCAGCAGCGCGACCCAGGATATCGCGCTCGACGCCTTCCGGATCGAGAGCGCGCCCGACCGTATGCAGGGCGCGACCGCCGGCGCCTACCAGGCCGGCTACATGCTGGCGGTCAAGATCGTCGGCGGCGCGCTGGCGCTCTATCTGGCCGAATATATCGACTGGGGCACTGCCTACGCCGCCATGGCCGCCTTCATGCTGATCGGCGTCGTCACCATCCTGATCCGACCGGAACCCGTGGCGGCGCGCACCGAGGCGACCGACGAACTGCTGGCGAAGATCCAGGCGGCCGCCGGCCTGCGCGGCGGCCGGCAGACCGCCCTTACCCGGATCGCGACCTGGTTCAGCACCGCCGTGATCGGGCCGTTCACCGAGTTCTTCACCCGCAACGGCAGCTGGACTCTGCTGATCCTGCTGCTGATCGCGGTCTACCGCCTGTCCGACATCACGTTGGGCGTCATGGCCGGGCCCTTCTATATCGACCTCGGCTTTTCCAAGACCGACATCGCCAACGCCACCAAGCTGTTCGGCCTGTTCGCGGCGATCGGCGGCGCCCTGTTCGGCGGCTTCGTCGTCGCCCGGATCGGCGTCCTGCCGGCGCTCATGGCCGCCGCACTCACCGTGATCGCGACCAACCTGCTGTTCGGCTTCATGGCGCTGATCCAGACCGACAGCTTCTGGCTGCTCACCGCCATCGTCAGCGCCGACAGCATCGCCGCCGGCATGGCCGGATCGGCCTTCATCGCCTATCTGTCGTCGCTGACCAACATCCAGTACACGGCGACGCAATACGCGCTGCTGACCTCGATCATGCTGCTGCCGGGCAAGCTGGTTGCCGGATTTTCCGGCGTGGTCGTCGACGCTGCGGGATATGTGCTGTTCTTCGCCTACGCCTCGGTCCTCGGCGCGCCGGCGGTCATCCTGATCCTCGTGCTGGCGCGCCTGGAGCGCCGGGGCGTCATCCGCCGCAAGCGCGAGAGTGCGCACCCGCCCGAGACAGGCCCGGAGCCCGCTGCGGATTCGCCGAAGAGCGTGCCCGGAACGTCCTGACGGCCGGGCGCCCCGCCCGGGTCTGTTTCAGCCCGAAGCTATTTCAGCACGCCCGGCCAGTTTCCGTCGGCCTTGCGGATATAGCCGGGAATGTCCCGTTTCCAGGTCCGCTGCACGCTGCGGTCGTAGTTGAGGTAGAGCTTGCCGTCGACGACCGACCACTGGTCGACCTCGATCTTGACGGCGTAGCCCTGGGCGACGCCGTAGGCGCAATAGCCGCCGTATTGCGGCGCCCAGCGTTCGGGGTCGCTCCTGAACCTGTCCCGGTTGGCGGCGCTGGAGAAATACCAGGTCGCGCCTTTCCACTTGTGGGTGAATTCGGCCTTGCCGGCGACCGGTTTGCCTTCCGTGAAATAGGCCACGGGATCGTAGCCGCGGATCGCCTTGCCGCCCGGCGCGAAGATTTCCGGCTTGGCGGCTGTCGCCGGCGCGATGGCGTAGATGCCGGCAACGGCCGCGATCGGCGCGGCGAGGGCGGCGGCGAGAAGGAAGCGTCGGGAGAGGGTCATCGGAGCCTCGGCACGGGAACGGTTCGGGTTCGGCGCCTTATCTGGGTACTGCACGCGGCAATTTCAGCACAAATCCGCATAACGCCTCTGTGAACGCAGCCGGGAAGCCGGCCAACGCGGCCGCGCGACGCGGCGTCATGGTTGATCTGCGGCCCGGCGCCTCTAAAACACAGGCCATCGAACGATCCTTTCCGCCATAAGCGGAGCGCGAAGGAGAACCTAGGGGGAGAACCCGGGGTGAGAGCCCGTCGCTGGGTCGGCGCCATGAGGCCGGGCGAGACGCCGGTCGGCCGGGGCCGCGCCGACAAGAAGGGAGTGGAGGCCGCGAACGGGCCCGCCGCCGATGCGGCCGGGCTGCGCGGCCGGCTGCGCGCTGTGATCGACGGGCCGCACTTCCAGTGGACGGTCACCGCGCTCATCACCGTCAACGCGCTCACCCTCGGCCTCGAGACGTCGAAAGTCGCCATGGCCCACGCCGGTGGGCTGATCGCCGGGCTGGACCGGATCATCCTCGCCGTCTTCGTTGTCGAAATCCTGCTCAAGATGGTCGCCTTCGGGCCGCTCGGCTTCTTCCGGCGCGGCTGGAACGTGTTCGATTTCGTCATCGTCGGCATCGCGCTGGTGCCGAGCGCCGGCGCGTTTTCCGTTCTGCGCGCCCTGCGCATCCTGCGCGTCCTGCGGTTGGTCTCGATCGTGCCGGCCATGCGCAAGGTCGTGCTTGCGCTGCTGGCCAGCATTCCCGGCGTCAGTTCGATCATGATGCTGATGGTGCTGGTCTTCTACATCTTCGCCGTGATCGCGACGCGGCTCTACGGCGAGACTTTCCCGCAATGGTTCGGCACGGTCGGCGAGAGCATGTATTCGCTGTTCCAGATCATGACCCTGGAAAGCTGGTCCATGGGCATCGTGCGGCCGGTGATGGAGACCTTCCCGAACGCCTGGCTGGTCTTCGTGCCCTTCATCCTCGTGACCAGCTTCGCCGTGCTCAACCTGTTCATCGCGGTGATCGTCAACGCCATGCAGGAGCAGCAGGCCTACGATCTTGAGGAAGCCCGCGATACGCTCGAACAGGATATCGCCGAGCAGACCATGAAGCTGACCGAGGAAGCGAAGGCGCGGACCGAGAGCCTGGGCCGCAAGGTCGACGTTCAGACCGAAGAACTGACGGCGGAGATCGGCGCGCTCAAGGCCGAGATCCGCGAACTCAAATCCCTGCTGGCGGAAAAACCGTGACCGCGCTGCCGGAGCCGACCTCGCCGCTCAACCGGGTGCGCCGCCGGGTCGGCGTCTTCATGGAGAGCCCGCGGGTCACGCGCGCGATCACCGCGGTGATCGTCCTCAACGCGATCACCTTGGGGCTGGAAACCTCGGCGAGCGTCATGGAGCGCGTCGGGCCGCTGCTGCTGCTCCTTGACGATGTCGTGCTGGCGATCTTCGTGATCGAGTTGCTCGCCAAGCTGTTCGCCTTCGGCTGGCGCTATTTCACCAACGGCTGGAACGTCTTCGATTTCATCATCGTCGGGATCGCGCTCGCGCCGGCAAGCGGCGACCTCACCGTGCTGCGTTCGCTGCGCATCCTGCGCGTGCTGCGGCTGGTCGCCATCGTGCCCTCGATGCGCAAGGTGGTGATGGCGCTGATGGCGGCGATCCCCGGCGTCTCCAGCGTGATCGCCCTGCTCGCGCTGGTCTACTACGTCTTCGCCGTAATGGTGACCAAGCTCTACGGCAAGGCCTTCCCGGACTGGTTCGGCACCGTCGGCGACAGCATGTATTCCCTGTTCCAGATCATGACCCTGGAAAGCTGGTCCATGGGCATCGTCCGCCCGGTGATGGAGCAGTATCCCGGCGCCTGGATGGTCTTCGTGCCGTTCATCCTGATGACCAGCTTCGCCGTCATCAACCTGTTCATCGCCGTGATCGTCAACGCCATGACCGAACAGAGCCAGGCCGAATCCGCGGCGCTCAAGGAAGAAATGCACGCGGTCACGGAGGCCGAAGCCTCCGCCCTGATGCAGCGCATGGAAGCCCTGCAGCGCCAGATGGACGAGATCAAGGGGATGCTGGAACGGCGTTAGCCCGGGTTCCTCACCGACTGCGGTCGCGGCGCATCCGGTCCAGATCGCCCTCCCAGCCCGATCCGCGAATGCGCCGGGCCTGATCGGGGCTGAGGGGCTCGGCGGCCTCCAGCAGCCGCGCGGCGGTCTCTTCCGGGTGCGAGATCATCAGGTCGTGCGGGCCGCCGATGCTGCGGCACAGCCAGCCCGGTTCGGACGCAACACGCGTATGGATCGCGTGGAAGGGCGAGGGGTCGTTGGCGCTCGCCAGGATATGCATCCTGCGGCCGACCGTCCGCCAGGCGCCGCTGAGCGGCAGGGGGTCGGTGAGACTGCGCAGAGGGTGCGGCGTCACCTTGGGCTCCACCCAGGCCCGCTGCGCCGGATCGTCGAGCCAGGCGCTCGCCGGCAGGGGCGGCACCTTCCAGCCGTCGCCCCGTTCCGCGGCGGACCTCTCGAACGCCGCGACGCGCTCCGGCGGGGCCATGTCGTTGACGCACTGGCCGTCCGCCGGCACGAAGGCGTCGAGATAGACCAGCGCCCTGAGCCGCCCGGCCGCCCGGTCGGCGGCGCCGGTGACGACCATCCCGCCATAGCTGTGGCCGCACAGCACGATGTCGTCCAGCTCTTCCCATTCGAGCAGGTTGACGATGTCGAGGATGTGGATCTCCAGGCCGGTCTCGCGGGTCAGCAGGTGCGACCGGTCGGAAAGCCCGGTCAGCGTCGGCGCGTACACGACATGGCCGTCTGCGCGCAGCCGGTCCGCAACATCGCGCCAGCACCAGCCGCCGTGCCAGGCGCCGTGGACCAGAACAAAGGTCGTCATCGGCCGGTCTCCCCTTCGGCGCTGCCCCCGTCCCCTGGATCGTCCGCCAGATCGTCGGCGATGAAGGCGCGGACGATCTCGTCGATCGATGCGTCCGGCGCGATGCCGAGCGCCTCGGCCCGGGCGCCGCGGGCTTCGCCCGGCCAGCCGCCGACGATCCGCATGGTCGCCGGGTCCGGCGTCCAGCGGATTGCGCCGGTCCGGCGGTTGCCGGCGTTGCGCGCCACCGCATCGGCCATGTCCGCCGCCGTCGCCCGGATGCCGGAGAGCAGCAGCGTGCGCTTCAGGCCGAGCCGGTCGCCGGGCAGGTCGTGCACGGCGATGAAAGCGTCCGCCGTGCGCCGGGGCGACAGGCAGGCCATCGCGACATGAGGCTCGACCGGGCAGTCGTAATCCTTGCCCTGCAACGGCTCGCGGATAATCGAGCTCGCCCAGGTCGAGGCGGCGCGGTTCGGCGCCGGCCGCACCATGATCGTCGGCAGGCGCAGCGCCCGGCCGTCGATATAGCCCTTGCGGGTGTAGTCGTGGATCAGCTGCTCGCCGACCAGCTTCTGGATGCCGTAGGAGGTCTGCGGCAGGGACGGGGTATCGTCCTCGATCGTCTCCGGCAAGTCTCCGCCATAGACCGCGATGGACGAGGCGAAGACCAGGCGCGGCGGCGCGGTCAGCCCCCGGCAGGCTTCGAGCAGGTTGCGCGTGCCGTCCAGATTGACCCGGTAGCCGAGGTCGAAATCCTCCTCCGCCCCGGCGCTGACGATGGCGGCGAGGTGGAAGACGCTGGCCGCATCGCCGCCGACCAGCCTGCGCACCGCTGCGGCGTCGCCGATGTCGCCGGTCACCGCCTCGGCCCGCCCGCCGAGATCGTCCGGCGTGACATTGTCGAACAGCACGAGTTCCGACACCGGGGCAGGCGCGCCGTCCGGTCCGGCGAGCGTACCGCGCTCCAGGATCGCCCGCGCCAGCTTCCGCGCGAGAAACCCGGCCCCGCCGGTAATGATGACGCGCATGAGTGCCGTTTCCGCCCGTTTGCTTCCGACGGGTTTTCTCTGACAGGCGCCGCCCGGTCAACCGTGCAAGGGGTTGGCGTTTGCCCGTCTCCTCCTGTAGGGAAACGGCGACCGAAATTTCAACCCTGCAGTCATGACTCTCCCCGCCGACCGCATCCTCGCCACCCATGTCGGCAGCCTGCCTCGGCCCGACGACCTGATCGACCTGCTCGTCGCCAGGGACCGCGACCGGCCCTATGACGCTGCCCTGCTCGAGCGCCGCGTCGCCGAATCGGTGACGGAGATCGTGCGGAAGCAGGTCAAGTGCGGCGTCGACGTCGTCAGCGACGGCGAAATGTCGAAAATCTCCTACACCAACTATGTCAAGCACCGGCTCAAGGGTTTCGGCAATCCGGAGCCGCTGCGCTGGATGCCGTCGGACCTGAAGGCCCATCCGGACTACGCCGCCAGCATGCGCGCCAACGCCAAGCTGCCGAATCTCGACCCGCCGGCCTGCCGCGCGCCGATCGAGCCGGGCGATACCGGCCCGCTGGAGACCGACCTGGCGAACTTCCGCGCAGCAGTGGACATAGCGCAGCCGCCCGGCGCCTTCCTGAACGCCGCCTCGCCCGGCGTCGTCGCCCATTTCATGCCCAACGCATATTACGAGACGCGCGACGCCTATGTGCTGGCGCTCGGCGAGGCGCTGGCCGGCGAATACGAAGCGATCCACAAGGCTGGCTTCCTGCTCCAGATCGATTGCCCGGATCTCGCCATGATCCGCCACATGGAGTTCGCCGGCCGGTCCCTCGACGAGTTCCGCCACGCCGCAGAAGTCGGCGTCGAGGCGCTCAACCACGCGACGCGCAATATCCCGCCCGAAGCGATGCGCATGCACATCTGCTGGGGCAACTATCCCGGCCCGCACACCCATGACGTGCCCTTCGCCGCGATGGCGGACATCGTGTTCCGGGCCAGGCCTGCGGTCGTGCTGTTCGAGGGCGCCAATCCGCAGCACGGCCACCAGCACGAGGACCTGGCGGACCTGCCGATTCCCGACGGTAAGATCCTGGCGCCCGGCGTGATCGACACCAACACCAACCATGTCGAGCACCCGAAGCTGGTTGCCCAGCGCCTCTGCGCCTACGCCGACATCGTCGGGCGCGAGCGGGTCCAGGCCGGCACCGATTGCGGCTTCTCCACGCTCGCCAGCCTGCCGCGGGTCTGGCCGAGCATCGTCTGGGAGAAGCTGCGCGCCCTGGCGGACGGCGCGGCGCTCGCGACCGACCGGCTGTGGGCCCGCCGGGCGGCGTAGCGATGGAGAACCCGCCCTTCCAAATTCACACGTGCATTCCGGAGCGGCGCGAACCCGGCTTCATCGTCCTGCCGGTCGGCAAGGCGGTGCGGGCGATTTCGCGCGATTCGGAGTTCGAGGCGCTGGTCGCGCTCGACCGTTACGGCAAAATCGCCTGGCAGTGGCGTTCGCCCGGCAACCGCTCGCTGATGGACGTCAAGCGCACGCCGCGCGACACGCTGCTGGTCTTGACCACCGACGGCTGCATCCTCGAGGTCGCGCAGTCGGGCGAGACGATCCGCGCCTGGTCCTCGCCCGGCCGCAGCCCGCAGGCGGAGAACGCGGTTCCCGTCGATACCCTGTATTTCCACCATTCGGTGCAGGAACTGCCCGACGGCAATTTCGCCGCCCTGTCGCTGACGACGCGGACCTTCGACGATTACCCGCTGTCCGAAAACGACATCGCCGGGCCGCGCGGCCGGCGCGAGCTGGCCGGCGACACGGTCGTCGAATTCACCGCCGACGGCACGGTGGTCCGCGAACACGATTTCTTCGACATCATCGACCCGCACCGCATCGGCTACGGCCTCGACGCGCCATTCTGGACCATCGCGGAGGTTGCGCCCGGCGCCGCCGACTGGACCCATGCCAACGGGCTGATCCACGATCCGTCGGACGACAGCTTCATCGTGACGGTGCGTCACCAGGACTGCGCCATCAAGATCGACCGGCAGAGCGGCGCGCTCAGATGGATCCTCGGCACGCCGGACGGCTGGCGCGAGCCCTGGGCGTCGAAGTTGCTCAAGCCCGCCGGCCGGCCGGACTGGTTCTGGCATCTGCACGATCCGAGCCTCATGCAGGACGGCTGCCTGCTGCTGTTCGACAACGGCGAAAGCGGCGCCTTCCCGCCGGCGCCCAAGCCGGACATCGACAGCCTGGTCAGCCGCGCCATCGCCTACCGGATCGACGAGCGGGCGATGACCTGCGCGCCGGCCTGGTCGTTCGAGGGACCCTATTCGATGTATGTCAGCGGCGCCTGCGAACTGCCGCAGACCGGCAATATCTTCGTCACCTTCGGCGGCATCACGCTGACCCGGCCGGACGGTAGGCGGACCGACCTGCCGCCGAAAGGCTACGGCAGCGCTGAGGTGTTCGAGGTGACGCGGACGGACCCGCCCGAGGTGGTGTTCCACGCCGAACTGAACGACCGGGACAGCGACGCCGCGCAAGGCTGGGCGATCTTCCGTGCCGAACGGGTCCCGCCCGACTGGTTCGGCGGCAGCGCATGACGCGCGGCGCAGGCGCACGGCGGCGGCAGGGGAAACAACGGAGGCGGCCATGACGACCGGCTTGGTCTGGGACGAGCGCTTCATGTGGCACGACACCGGCACGCGCTTCGGACCCATCGGCGGGCTCGACTGGATGGAGCCCATGGAACCGCCGGAGAGCGCGCCCGGCAAGCGGCGGATCAAGAACCTGCTCGACGCCAGCGGTCTGTCCCGGTCGCTGGTCATGCTCGCGCCCGCGCCGGCCGGCGATGCCGACCTGCTGCGCGTCCATACGCAGGCGCATCTGGACCATGTCCGACGGGTGAGCGAAGCGGGCGGCGGCAACGTCGCCCGCCGCTTCGCCACCACCCGGGTCGGCGCGGACGGGGAGGGGATCGCCCGCCTCGCCGCCGGCGCCGGGATCGCGGCGGTCGACGCCGTGCTCGCCGGCACGGTCGACAACGCCTATTGCCTGCACCGGCCGCCCGGCCATCACGCCGAGCCGGACGAGGCCATGGGCTTCTGCATCTATAGCAATGCCGCCATTGCCGGCAGCTATGCGCTGGACGCGGCCGGGCCGGCGCGCATCGCCTTCGTCGACTGGGACGCCCATCACGGCAACGGCACCCAGGCGGCCTTCTGGCACGATCCGCGCGCGCTCACGATTTCGCTGCACCAGGACTGCGCCTTCCCGCCGGACAGCGGCGCGGTCGGGGAAATCGGCGAAGGCGAGGGCGCCGGGACCAACATCAACATCCCGCTGCCGCCCGGCTCCGGCGAGGGCGCCTATCTGGCGGCGTTCGAGCGCGTCGTGCTGCCGGCGCTCACCGCCTTCCGGCCGGACATGATCTTCGTGCCCAGCGGCTTCGATTCCGGCGGCCACGATCCGCTGGCGCGTATGATGCTGACCAGCGAGAGCTTCCGCCGGATGACGGAACTGCTGATGGCGGCGGCGGACGACCTGTGCGGCGGGCGGATTATCATGCTGCACGAGGGCGGCTATGCGCCCCATATCGTGCCCTTCATGGCGCTCGCGGTGTTCGAGGCGCTGAGCGGGGAAAAGACGGACGTCGCCGACCCCTTCCTGCCAGCGCTGGCCGGCAGCCCCTGGCAGGCCCTCCAGCCCCACCAGGACCGCGCCATCGCCGCGGCGGAGGAAGCCGGGCTGGCCGCGCTGCTGGCACGGTGAGCGGCGGACGGCGCCCCGGATCCGAAGCGCGGCGGACCGGGCTTGCCGGCCGCGTCCTCGCCGCAGCATATCCGCCCATTGCGCTCCGGGGCAAAAATAGACACTCTCCCGGCGACGGCGATTCCCGAGGGACGAGGACGAGATGAGCGACGACAGGACCAACGATTCGATGCGGGCAGCCCGCGCTTCCGGCGGCATCGGGCCGCGCTACCAGCCGCGCTCGCTTCTCGACCGGGGCGGCCGCGGGCCCGGAGGCGGGCCGCCGCTCGCCGCGCCGAACCGCCCCGCGCCGGCCGCGGCGGCCTCGGGCGGCGGCAAGAAGGACATATTGTGCGCCATCGGGGTCGACGTCGACGCGGTCGCCGGCTGGCTCGGCTCCTACGGTGGCGAGGATTCGCCCTGCGATATCTCGCGCGGCCTGTTCTCCGGCGAGATCGGCTCGCCGCGCATGGTCCGGCTGTTCGACAAGCTCGGCATCCGGACGAGCTGGTTCATCCCCGGCCATTCGATCGAGACCTTTCCGAAGCAGATGAAGATGGTGGTGGACGCCGGCCATGAGATCGGCATGCACGGCTATTCCCACGAGAACCCGATCGCCATGACCCCGGAGCAGGAAGAGGCGGTCATGGACAAGTGCATCGAGCTGATCGAGCGGCTCTCCGGCCGCCGGCCGACCGGCTATGTCGCGCCCTGGTGGGAGTTCAGCCCGATCACCAACGAGCTGCTGCTCAAAAAGGGCATCAAGTACGACCACAGCCTGATGAACAACGATTTCCACCCCTTCTACGCCCGGGTCGGCGACAGCTGGACCAAGATCGACTATTCGAAGAAGGCGGAGGAATGGATGAAGCCGCTGGTGCGCGGCGTCGAGACCGACCTGGTCGACATTCCGGGCAGCTGGTATCTCGACGACCTGCCGCCGATGATGTTCATCAAGTCGGCGCCGAACAGCTTCGGCTTCGTCAACCCGCGCGATATCGAGGACCTTTGGCTCCAGCAGTTCGACTGGGTCTACCGGGAATACGATTACGCGGTCTACACGCTGACCATCCACCCGGACGTCTCGGGCCGGCCGCAGGTCCTGCTCATGCTGGAGCGGGTGTTCGACTATATCAACCAGCATGCCGGCGTGCGCTGGTGCACCTTCGACGAGATCGCCGACGATTTCATCCAGCGCTATCCGCGCGAAGGCGCGGCGCGGCCGGAATCGGTGCTCGCCTGATCGGCCGGCCGCGCCGGGGCGGCCCCGCACGGGCAGGCCGGCCATGTGCAGCCTGTGCGGCGTGCTCGGCGGGCGCGGCCACTGGACCGAGAGCAGCTCTTCGCCCGAGGCCTTCGCCAGCCGGCAGGAAGAGGTCACGCGGCGGCGCGAGCGCCAGGAGCGCATCCGCCTCGCCAACCGGATTCTCGGCCATTACGGCCTGAAGCTCGCGGATTTCAGCGGCGGTTCCTATGTGCTCTCGACCCGCACCGGCCGCTCGAAGATCGTCGACAACATCACCGAGGTCTGGATCGCGGCCGAAGCCATGACCGGCAACGAGTGCGATCCGCTCGATCCGCGGCTGCTCGGCGGCCTGTCGGCATGACGGTGCGGGCGCGGGGACAGCCGCCATGACGGCCTACGACACGCTGATCCCGATCAACATCGTCACCGGTTTCCTCGGCAGCGGTAAGACGACCCTGCTGGCCCGGCTGCTCAAATCGCCCGCCCTGCGCGACACCGCCGTCCTCATCAACGAGTTCGGCGAGGTCGGACTCGACCATCACCTGATCGAGCATGCCGAGGAAAGCGTCCTGCTGATGGACAGCGGCTGCCTGTGCTGCGCCATCCGCGGCGACCTGCAGGGCGCGCTGAGGGGCCTGTTCTCCCAGCGCGAGCGCGGCGAGATCCCGGCCTTCCGGCGCGTCGCCATCGAGACGTCCGGCCTCGCCGACCCGACGCCCATCGCCTATACGATCCTCGCCGAGCCGGTGCTTCAGCACCATTTCCGGCTCGGCAGCGTCGTCACCGTGGTCGATGCGGTGAACGGGGTGGCGCAGTTGCAGCGCCATCCCGAATCGGTCAAGCAGGCGGCGATCGCCGACCGCTTCGTGCTGACCAAATCGGCGATGGCGGACGACGGCGGCCGGGCCGCCCGCGCCGCGGTGCGCGACATCAACGCCGCCGCGCCGGTCCTCGACCTCGACGCCGAACCGCTCGATCCCGATGCCCTGCTGACCGGCGACCTTTACGCGCCCGGCGGCAAGCGGCGCGAGGTCGCCGGCTGGCTGGACGGCTTCGCCGGGGTGTCCGGCGAGGCTGCCGACCATACTCATGACCATACCCACGACCACAGCCACGACCACAGCCACGGGGTCGGCTCCTTCTGCCTGCGGTTCGACGGGCCGATGGACTGGACCGCGTTCGGCCTGTGGATGAGCATGCTGCTCAACCGCCACGGCGAGCGGGTCCTGCGCGTCAAGGGCATGCTGAACGTCGCCGGCGTCGCCGACCCGGTGCTGATCAACGGCGTCCAGCATATCGTCCATCCGCCGACCCACATGAGCGGCTGGCCCGACGGCGACCGCCGCTCGCGCATCGTCTTCATCGTGCAGGATATGGACCGCGCCGTGATCGAGGACTCGCTCGCGGCCTTCAACGCCCTGGCCGCGGCGTAGGGCGGGCGCCGGCCTTACTCCACCCTGTCGCGCCGTTCGCCCCTGTCGCCCTTTTCGCCCTTGCGCCACTTGTGTTTCTTGCCGCGCGGCCGGTAGGCCTGGCTGTAGAAGCGCTGGCGCTGGTCCGGCGTCAGGGACTCGGCGATCTGCCGGACCAGGGCGTGCAGGGCGGCCTGGGCTTCGCCGCGGGCCCGTTGCAGGCTGCGGAAGCCGGACTCGACCGCTTCGGGCGATACGGCGCCGTCGCGGATGCGCCGCCTGAGATCCCGCCGCGCGGCGCGGATGGCCTGGATCTTGGCGCGGATCTGCGGATGCTTCTCTTCCAGCAGGGCGCGGGCGCGCGCGCGCTGCGGTTCGTCGAGGTCGTCGACCGCGCGGTACAGGCGGAAGGCCGTGCGCGGCCCGGGGCTGCGCCCGATTTCCGGTCCGCCCCAATGAGCGATGACGCTGGCCGCGATGATCCCGACGACGAACAGGTTCAGCGCGCCGGAAACGATCAGCAGAATGATGAGCGTGCGGCGGGTCACTCGGCAAAGCCTCCGAATCGGCCGGCGTCGCCGTTTTCCTCGAGCGCGGCGAGGGAGGCCAGTTCGGTCTCCAGGCCTGCCGCCCGGCTCTCGCCGATCCCGACGACCGGCACCGGCGACCACATGCCGACCATGACCCCCAGGAGCATGGCGCAGGCCAGGGCGCCCGCCGGCTTGAAGAAGGCAGGAGTCCAGATCGGCCCGGCCCAGCCGGCCAGACCGGGCCGGGTCCGTCGCGCCGCCTCGAGGACCGTCCCGGCCAGCGCGGCGGAGGGCGCGGGCGGCACCGTGCTGTCCAGCGCCCGATCCAGGGCGCGGGCGGCGCCCAGGGATTGCAGCGCCGCCGCGTCGCCGGAGTCGATGAGCGCCCAGGCGGCGGCGCGGCGCGGGTCTCCGGCCGGCCAGCGCGCCGGATCGGCGCCGTAGGCGTCGAGCAGGTCCTCGAGCGCCCGGACGGCCGCTTCCCTGCCCGGTTCGGTCCCGTTTGCGGTCCCGTTTGCAGTCACGGCGCGGTCCTCACGATACGAACTCCTCGAGAAGGTCCGGTTTCAGGGCCGTCAGGCGCTGGCGCAGCGTCCGCCGGCCGCGCGCCAGCAGCGATTCCACCGCTTCGACGCTGACTTCGAGGACCGCCGCGGTCTCGCCGTTGCTCATCCCGTCGAAATGGACCATGGCGATGGCCGCGCGCTGCCGGTCGGGCAGCGCCGCCAGGGCCCGGCGGACGATGGCGGAAACTTCCTGCGCCAGCAGGTTGCGCTCCGGGCCGGAGGCCGGGTCCTCCAGGTCCAGGTTGGCGACATCCTCGCCCGGCCGCGCCCGGCGGTGCAGGTCGATGCACCGGTTGTAGGCGACCCGGCGCAGCCAGGTGCCGATCTGCGCCTTCGGCTTCCAGCGCGGCGCCTGGCGCCACAGCTTCAGCATGGCGTCCTGGGCGACGTCCTCGGCGGTCGCCCGGTCGCCGGCCAGGCGCCAGGCGAAGGCGACGAGGCCGGGCAGATGCCGGTCCATGACGGCGCGGTAGGCGGCCGGGTCGCCCGCAACGACCCGGCCCATCAGCGCCGCATCGGCGGCAATGGCCGCCTTGTCGGCCGCCGCCCGCGCAGGTGTCCCGGACAGCGTCATCCGGGACGGAAGATCCTGCGCCGGGGCGAAGGGCGCTGCGGACAGGGCGGTAGCACGCACGTCGGTTCCCGTTCGGTTGCCGCGCCTAGCGTCCGGATTCGGGGTGGTGGTCGCGGTGGTGGCCGTGGCGGCCGAAGTGCCGGCGCGCCTGCCGCATCTCTTTCCGGGTGACGGCGCCGTCGCCGTCGCCGTCCAGGCGCAGGAAGATCAGGCTGCCCAGCGCATCGAATTCCGCGCGGGTCACCTTGCCGTCGCGGTTCAGGTCCGGGCGGCGGTGCATCGCGCGGCGCTTGTGGCCGTGCCAGCGATGGTAGCGCTTGCGGCGGTCGCCGCGGCCGTAATACGCCAGCATGCGTTCGCGAACCTTCTCGAAGGCGGCGTCGAATTCCGCCTTGTCGACCGCGCCGTCCTTGTCGGCGTCGATCCGTTCGAAGGCCGCCTTGCGCCGGGCGACATATTCCTCGACGCCGAGCTTGCCGTTGCCGTCGCCGTCGAGCGCCTTGAACCGGGCGTCGCGGAAGCGCGCCGGCCAGGCCCGCCGCCACGCGCGCAGTTCGGATACCTCGAGCGCACCGTCCTTGTTCGCGTCGATCGCGGCGAACCGGGCGTTGCGCGCGGCGTCGAATTCGGCCCGGGTGACCGCGCCATCCTTGTCGGCGTCGGCCCGGTCGAACAGGCGCAGGCCGCGATGGGCGTCGGCGGGGGCAGCGGCGGCGGTCAGGCCGATCAGCCCGGCGGCGAGCAGGAGGGGAAGGGATTTCATGGCGAAGCGGTCTCCCGTGTCTGGTCCGGGCGGTCGAACCGGGGCGTCGACGACCCTCTGATCCCGGTACGCCGCGCCCGGCCGATTCCGTCGCCGGATGGCGGCGCGGTCAAGTCCTGCGCAATCAGGGCCGGCGCCGGGCAAGGCCGTGTCGGGCAACAACCGTCGGCCGGAAGCCGGCGCCGGCGATCTCCATGACCAGCTTCGCTTTCACGGCGTCGCCGAAGCTCTTGAAGCCGCGCGCCACGACGATGAAGGCGCCGGGCCCGCCGATCACCCGTTCGAAATAGTAGCGGTCGAGGTCCTTCGGCGGCGGCAGGCCCCACGGGTTGGGCCGGTCGTTGACGATCGGCAGGCCGTTGATCGTCACGCCGGCCGCGAGGGCCCGCGCGCGCGCCGGCGCCAGCGGGCCGCCATTGTTGTTCCGGCCGTCGCCCGAAAGGTCGAGCACCTTGCGCGCCCCGCGATGGGGGTTGGCCCGGAACAGGCCGAGCGCGTAGTCGATGGCGGTGCTGATCGAGGTCCAGCGCTCGGTCGATACCGGGTATTCGGCGATCGTCGCGGCAAAGGCTCTGGCCGTCGCCATGTCGCGCACCACCGTCCAGTCGGCGACGACATTCTGAAAATGCGCGCCGGCCCATTCCATGTAGGTAACGGCGACCCTGCGCCGCTCGCCGCTGGTGATGACCCGGACGACCTGCGGGTCGACCAGCGCCGTCAGATAGCCCTGCCGCTGGAGCCGGGCCTCGACATGATCGACGCTGCCGGAAATATCGACGGCGAGGACGAGTTCGAGATCGACGTCTTCGGCGAACGCGGGCGCAGGCAGCGCCGCCGGCAGCAGGCCGGCGAGAACGGCCAGGCAGCGTGCGGCGCGGCGCATCCCTACCGGAACAGCACCTCGCCCTTCAGGTTGGCGTACATCGCGGCGACATAATCGCCATAGCCGTTCCAGGGCTTGGTGGGGATGCGCTCTCCGGTGCCGATATCGCGCTCGGTCGCCTGGCTCCAGCGCGGGTGCGCGACCTCCGGGTTGACGTTGGCCCAGAAGCCGTACTCCCGGGCCTGCAGCTTCTCCCAGAAGCTGACCGGGCGCTTGTCGGTGAACTCGAAGCGCACGATCGACTTGACGTGCTTGAAGCCGTATTTCCACGGCACGGCGAGGCGCAGCGGCGCGCCGTTCTGCTTCGGCAGGGGCTTGCCGTAGAGGCCGGTCACCATGAAGGACAGTTCGTTGACCGCCTCGAACATCGTCAGCCCCTCGGTATAGGGCCAGGGATACCAGATCTGGCGCTGGCCCGGCGCGACCTTCGGGTTCTTGAAGGTCTGCATGACGAGATATTTCGCGCTGCCCAGCGGCCGGGCGAAATCGACCAGCGCCTTGAGCGGGAAGCCGGACCAGGGCACGACCATCGACCAGGCCTCGACGCAGCGGTGGGCGTAGACCCGCTCCTCCAGCGGCATCTTCTTCAGCAGGGCGTCGATATCGATCTTCATCGGCTTTTCGACCGCGCCGCCGATCTCGACGATCCACGGCCGGGTCTCCAGCCGCTGCGCCGCCCGGGAGATCTGTTTGTGCGAGCCGAATTCGTAGAAATTGTTGTAGGTCGTGGCGATGCGCTCCGGCGTCAACGCCCGGTCCACCGTGTATTTCGGGTTGCGCTCGACCGGATAGAGGCCGGCGCTCGGATCGGAGGCGGCAAAGGCGCGGCCGGCGCCGAGCAGCGGCCCGGCGGCGGCCAGGATCGGCCCGGCGGCCAGCGTCTTCGCCAGGGTGCGGCGCTGCAGGAAGATGCTCTCGGGCGTGGCCCGGTTTTCGGGGATTTCCCATCCCCGGCGGCGATGAACGAACATGGGTGTCGGTTTCCTCGTCTCGGCGCGGCGCGCGCACGCCGCCGTTTCGGTGATTCTATACTTAGAACCGGCGCGTTTCACGACAATTCAACGCTTCGTCAGGAGCCCGGAGCCGGCGCTGTGCGACTGCCCTCCACGAGCGCCCCGCGACCGCCCCGCGATCGTTCCACGACCGGGCTTCCCGGCGCCGGGCAGTATCCCTATAACCGGCGGGATTGCCCGTTGCCGGAGATTGCCGCCATGAAATTCTACGATTGCTCGACCGCGCCCTCGCCGCGCCGCGCCCGCATCGCCCTTGCCGAGAAGGGGCTGCTGGACGACATCGAGGTCGTCGAGGTCAACCTGCGCGAAGGCGAGCAGCGCAAGCCCGAATTCGCCGCCGTCAACCCGTATCTCACCGTGCCGGTCCTGGAACTGGACGACGGCCGGCGGATCGCCTCGTCGACCGGCATCTTCCATTTTCTCGAAGCCGCAATCCCCGAACCGCCGCTGATGGGCCGCACGCCGGCCGAGAAAGGCCTGGTCGGCGATCTCGAATGGCGCATCGAGATGGACGGCTTCATGGCGATCGGCGAATGCCTGCGCAACACCGCCAAAGGCATGGCCGGGCGGGCGCTCACCGGCAGGCACGGTTACGAGCAGATCCCGGAACTGGGCGCGCGCGGCCGGCTGCGCATCGAGCGCTTCTTCGAGGATTTCGACGCCCTGGTCGGCGGCAAGCGCTTCCTGGCCGGCGACGATTTCACCATCGCCGACATCACTGCCCTGGTGACGGTCGATTTCGCCAAATGGGTCAAGGTGGGCCTGCCGGAAGACGCCGCCAACGCGCAGCGCTGGTACGAAACGGTGTCGGCCCGGCCCAGCGCCGCCCGGTAGGCCGGCGGCGGGGGCGGAACGCGCAGGCGGGCCGGCCGTCATTCAGACAGGTCTTGACGCCCTTTTATGGAACATTATATGAACAACGGAGCCGTCCGGCCTCCGGCAGGGAGGCCGAAATGCAAAAAAACGCTATAGAAAGACCGGTCTGTCTAGCCAAATGGCCTGGATGCGGGAGCGCGAAAGGAGGGGCCATCGCAGCGGAACATGACAAAACATGACATTTCATGACGCATACGGGACGCCTCTCCCTCGCCGTCATTTCGACCGAACGCAAACCCCAAGCCGTCATTCCGACCGGAGCCCCGGATTTAATCCGGGGCGTAGTGGAGGAATCTCGTCGCTGGCTTCCGGGTTCCCGTTGTCGGGATCGAGTCGAGATTCCTCCACTCGCTTGCGCTCGGTCGGAATGACGGGTGGGGTTTGCGGTTTCGGTGTCCGGCTCGGAACAGCGGGCGGGGGCGGAAAATGGGGCCGCCATGACGAATCATGACATTTCCTGACACATCCGCCGGCCCCCTGCCTCGGCCGGACGGAGTGACGGGAGAGGACGAAGAAAGGAGCGCCTATGACAAAACATGACGAATCATGACATTTCATGACGCCTCGCGGCAGTCCGCGGCGCCCGCGGCCCCGGCGCTCACGCCGGCGGGGTGTAGCGCACCACCTGCTGCTCGATGGCGCCGAAGATGGAGGCGCCGGCGTCGTCGAACATCTCGACGCGCACGGTGTCGCCGAACGCCATGAAGGGCGTTTGCGGCTTGCCGTGCTCGACGGTCTCGATGGCGCGGATTTCGGCGATGCAGGAATAGCCGTCCTTCGGGTCGACGTTGGAGACCGTGCCGGAACCGACGATCGTCCCGGCGCCGAGCCGGCGGGTTTTCGCGGCATGGGAAATCAGCCGCGGCAGGCTGAAATTCATGTCCACGCCGGCGTTCGGCCGGCCGAATTCCCGGCCGTTCCAGTGGGTGACCAGCGGCAGGTGGACCTTGCCGTCGCGCCAGGCGCCGCCGAGTTCGTCGAGGGTGACGGCGACCGGCGAAAAGGCCGTGCTGCCCTTGCCGTTGAGGAAGCCGAAGCCCTTGGCCAGCTCGGCCGGGATCAGGCCGCGCAGGCTGACGTCGTTGAGGATCGCGGCGAGGCGGATGCGCCCGGCGCACTGTTCCGGCGTCGCGCCCATCGGCGTGTCGTCGACGATGACGGCAACCTCGGATTCGAAGTCGATGCCGTAGCTCTCGCTTGCCATCGGAATGTCGTCGCGCGGGCCGTAGAAGGCGTCGCTCTCGGCCTGGTACATCAGCGGATCGTCGAGGAATTCCGGCGGCATCGACGCGCCGCGCGCCTTGCGCACCAGCGCGACATGGTTGAGGTAGGCGCTGCCGTCGACGAACTGGTAGGCGCGCGGCAGCGGCGAGGCGCAGGCCGCCGGGTCGAAGTCGAACGCGCCCGGCGCGCGGCCGGCGTTGAGGTCGTCGTACAGGCCTTGCAGCGGCGCTTCCGTCCCCGCCCAGTCGTCCAGCGCCGCCTGCAGGGTCGGCGCGACGCCGGTCGCCCGCACGGCATGGGCCAGATCGCGCGAGACGACGACGAGCGTACCGTCCCGGCCGCCTTCCTTGAGCGTTCCGAGTTTCATGCGAGGGGCCCTTTCCGAGGTGGACTGCGGCGCGGCCGGCGCAACAGGATGGCGCAAAAAGAGGCCGGGCCGGCGGCGCTATGCCTTCAACACGCCGCGGCGCAGCTGGTCAAGCTCGATGCTCTCGAACAGGGCCTGGAAGTTGCCCTCGCCGAAGCCTTCGTCGCCCTTGCGCTGGATGACTTCGAAGAAGATCGGCCCGATGGCGTTTTCGGTGAAGATCTGGAGCAGCCGGCCGCCGTCTTCGGTCGGCGCGCCGTCGATCAGGATCTGCAGGCGCTTCAGTTCGTCGACCGGCTCGCCGTGACCGGGCAGGCGCGCCTCGATGCCGTCGTAGTAGGTGTCCGGAGTCGCCATGAATTCGGTGCCGCGGGCGCGCATGGTCTCGACCGTCCGGTAGATGTCGGCGGTCGACAGCGCGATATGCTGGATGCCCTCGCCGTTATAGGCTTCCAGATATTCGGCGATCTGGCTCTGGTCGTCGGAGCTTTCGTTGATCGGGATGCGGATCTGGCCGCACGGGCTGGTCATGGCGCGGGATTTGAGGCCGGTCAGCTTGCCCTCGATATCGAAATATTTGATCTCGCGGAAGTTGAACAGCCGCTCGTAGAAGGCCGCCCAGCTGTCCATCCGGCCGCGGTGGACGTTGTGGGTGAGATGGTCGACCGCCGCGAAGCCGACGCCGTCGTGATCGAGGGACCCGTCGATCTCGAAATCGACATCGTAGATCGTCCCGCCCGCGCCGTAGCGGTCGACCAGGTAGATCAGCGAGCCGCCGATGCCCTTGATCGACGGGATGTTGATCTCCATCGGCCCGGCCTGGTCCGGCCCCGGCTCGGCGCCGAGATCGAGGGCGCGCCGCCAGGCCTGCGCCGCATCGCGGACGCGGAAAGCCATGGCGCAGACCGAGGGGCCGTGCACCCGGGCGAAGGATTGCGCGAAGCTGTCCGGCTCGGCGTTCAGGATGAAGTTGACGTCGCCCTGGCGGTAGAGGGTGACATCCTTGTGCCGGTGCCGGGCGGCGGCGCGGAAGCCCATGCGCTCGAACAGGGCGGCGAGCGCCTTGGGGTCCGGCGCGGTGTATTCGACGAATTCGAAGCCGTCGGTGCCCATCGGGTTGACGCCGCTGCCGCCGCTGCCCCCCACACTGGTCCCCACGTCGGCCGCCGCCGGCCGGTCTGCCTGCGCCATGATCCCGCTCCCTTGATTCGGTGCGGGAACCATAATAGTTTCATTTGTAACTAAATCAAGGAGAACGATGAGCGGTCCCGATTCCGATCCCGGCCCCGAAGGCGCCGGCCTCGAGAGCGCCGGCCCCCAAGGCGTCGGCCCCCAAGGCGTCAGCCCCCAAGGCGTCGGCCCGGCGCAGCGCCTCGATCTCGCGGCCTATCTGCCCTACCGGCTGTCGATCCTGTCGAACACGGTCTCCGGCGCGATCGCCGCGATCTACGAGGCCCGCTACGGCCTTTCGGTCGCCGACTGGCGGATCGTGGCGATCCTGGGCATGGCGCCGGACCGCCCGCTGACCCAGACGGCGCTGTGCGCCCGCACCCGCATGGACAAGGTCCAGGTCAGCCGGGCCGTCAAGCGGCTGCTCGAGTCCGGCCGCATCGTGCGGGAAACGGACAGTGCAGACCGGCGGCGCGCCCATCTGCGGCTGACCGCGCAGGGGCGCGCGGTCTACGACGACGTGGCGCCGGCGACCCTGGCATGGGAACGGGACCTGCTGTCCCGCCTGACTCCGGCCGAGGCGGCGATCCTCGACACAGTCATCGCCCGCCTGCAGCAGGTGGCGGACGAGATGGCAGCCAGTTCGTAGCCCGGCCGGAAGCGCAGTTCAGGCCTGCGCGGCGATCGCTTCGATTTCCTCGTCTTCCGGGAAGCGGCCCAGTGCCTTCTTGGAGAAGACGAGTTCGCCGTCGAGGCTGATCTCGAACACGCCGCCGCCGCCCTTGACCAGCTCGATCTCGGCGCCGTCGATTTCCGAGAACCTGTCGCTCACACGGAGCGCGCGCGGTTCGTAGTTTCAAACGACGCAGTATTCGATCCTGAACTTCATCCTGCACTCCTGCGTATGAACCCCGTTTCCGGAAAGCCGGTTCCGGGAACCTAGCCTTCCCGGCCGCTGCGGGAAAGGGCGTCAGGCGACCCGGCCGACCGGCGCCTTGCGGTCGGCGCGCGCCAGCCGGACCGCGTTGCGGACGATCCCGGCGCCCGCTTCCCCACCGAGGCTGAGGATCGATTCGGGATGGAACTGGACCGCACGCCACGGCCGGCACCGGTGC
The DNA here is from genome assembly GCA_009840595.1 of Rhodospirillaceae bacterium. GTDB lineage: Bacteria > Pseudomonadota > Alphaproteobacteria > Bin65 > Bin65 > Bin65. Next base: position 65,963 of record VXNK01000122.1, read on the forward strand.
TCGACCGCCATGACGATCCCGTCGGCTTCCGCGGTCACCGCAAGCTCCGGCGGCATGGCGTCCGCCCGGGCGTGCAGGGAATGGTAGCGCCCGACCGTCAGGCGTCTGGACAGCCCCTCGAACAGGCCGGTTCCGCTGCACCGGATGGCGGACGCCTTGCCGTGGCACGGCTCGGGCAACAGGCCGAGGCGGCCGCCGCAGAACGCGACCATAGCCTGCAGGCCGAGGCAGACCCCGAACACTGGAACCCCCAGGTCGTCGAGCAGGGCCAACGTAAGGTCGGTGCGGAAATCCGCCGGCGTTCCGGGGCCGGGAGACATGACGACGAGATCGGCATCCAGATCGCGCAGGGCGGCGGCGCCGGCGAAGCCCGCGCCCGGTTCCGCGCGCAGGGTGACGACCCTGGCGCCGGTCTGGCGAAAATAGTCGCCGATCGAATGCACGAAGGAATCCCGGTGGTCGATCATGGCGACCGTCATGCCGGCGCCGGCCGCCGCATCGCCGCCCGCCGCCACGGCGCGCAACGGGGCCGGCGCCGCCGGTTCCGCGCCCGCGATCGCCGCCATCAGGGCCGAAGCCTTCAGATGGATTTCCGCCTCTTCCTCTTCCGGAATCGAATCGTGCAGCAGCGTGGCGCCGGCGCGGACCTCGGCCCGGCCGCCGGCGATGCGGACCGTGCGCAGCGTCAGCCCGGTATTGACGTTGCCGTTGAAGCCGAGGGCGCCGACGGCGCCGCCGTACCAGCGGCGCGGCAAGCGTTCGTTGTCCTCGATGAACTGCATCGCCGCCAGTTTCGGGGCGCCGGTTACGGTAACCGCCCACATGTGGGTCAGGAAGGCGTCGAGCCCGTCGAAGCCGGGGCGCAACTTGCCCTCGACATGGTCCACGGTGTGAATCAGCCGGGAATACATCTCGATCTGCCGCCGGCCGATCACCCGGACACTGCCGGGCACGCAGATGCGCGCCTTGTCGTTGCGGTCGACATCCGTGCACATCGTCAGCTCGGTCTCGTCCTTGGCGGAGTTGAGCAGCTTGCGAATCTGCTCGTGATCCTCCATCGGCGTCGCGCCGCGCTTGACGGTGCCGGAGATCGGGCAGGTCTCGACCCGGTCGCCGGTGACTCGCACGAACATCTCCGGCGACGCGCCGACCAGATATTCGCCGCTGCCCAGATTGAGGAAGAAGCCGTAAGGGGACGGATTGGCTGCGCACAGGCGGCGGAAGATTCGGGAAGGCGGTTCCGGCGCAGGGCACGACTGCACCATGCCGGGTACGGTTTCGAACAGGTTGCCCTTGCGGAATTCCCGTTGCGCCTTGCGCACCAGGTCCGCGTATTCGCCCGGCCGGCGGTCCGCCCGGGTGCCGTCCGCCCGCTCGCCCATCGGGCCGCCGCCGGCCGGTTCCGGACGGTAGGGCGCGCAGGCGCCGTCGCGCGGCAGGCCACCAGTGCCGGCGCCGCGGAAAGCGAAATCGTAGCGGTGCCGGACCGCGATCCCGGCCCGCCGGTCGACGACGATCAGGTCGTCGGGCAGGTAGAGCACCAAGTCGCGCTGATCGCCGGGCCGCTCCAGGGCCAGGCGGATCGGGTCGAAGGCGAAGGCGAGGTCGTAGCCGAACGCGCCGTACAGGCCGAGATGATCGTCCTCTTCGGTCCGGAAGGCGGCGAGGATCGCCCGCACGGCGGCGAACACGCCCGGTTGCTTGCTCCGCTCCTCTTCGAAGAAGGCGTCGCCGGCCTGCCGGGGGATCGCTTCGATAACCGTATCGGAAACATCCTCCGGCTCGAGCCCCGCCGCACGGTCCAGCGCCGCGCGGAAGATCGGCAGCAGGACGCCGCCGCGCCGGTTGAGGGCTTCGACCCGGACACGGCCGCCGCGTACGGTCACGGCGACGGGCGGGTCGACAAAACCGGTGTCCCAGCGCGAGTAGCGTCCGGGATACTCGAAGCCGCTGGTGAAAACGCCGCCGCGCGCCCGGTCGAGGCTGTCGACGAGCGCCGCGATGCCGGACCCGCCGTCGACTTCGGCGGTCGTGCGCACGATCGAAATTCCGGGGACCGTCCCGCGCGGCGCGAAGGCGACCGGCGGGCGCTCGGCTTCCGGCAGGCGGGCGTTGCGGTGTTCGGTATCGAGCATGATCCCTTCCCTTGCGGCGGGGCCCGGGAAGAGAATTGCAGGGCCGAAAAAAGGCCGCTCTCCTTCCGGGGCGGCCCTGTCGTGCGTTCTAGGTTCGAGGCACAATCATTCCGGCGCGGCCGCCATTCCGACGCGCCGCCACCACCGTTTCGATGTGCCCGACCGGTTCATGGCGCGGCGGATACAGCCATCCGCTCCCGCCGTCAACGGAGAATTGGCGCCCGGTCCTGCACAGCGCGCTTGCGGCAGGCGGGGCGGTCGGGCGCTCCGGCCCCGCGGTGCATTTGCCCCGCACCCGGACAGGCGGTTGCGCGGCGCGGGGCTATAAGTAATATCCGGCGCCGACAGTCCACGCAGCCGCAAGCCGCCCGGCGGCACGCTCCCGGCTTCCGCAACCCGACAGGCCCGCGCCCGATGGCAGACACCGACGCCCCCGAGATTATCGAGGTGAGCGAGCGCAGCGTGTCCTGCGACGGCGGCGGGGGGGCGCTGGGCCATCCGAAAGTCTATCTCAACATGGGCGACGGCGACTTCGTCGAATGCCCCTATTGCGACCGGCGCTTCGTGCTGGCGCCCGGCGCCGGCTAGACCGGCCCCCTTCACGTCCCTTCACGCCGCATCGCTTCCCGGCGCGGCACGCTCCCGACGCCCGACAGAACACCGAACAGCACGCCAAACAGGAATTTCCCATGAAACTCGCATCCTTCATCCTGAACGACACGCCGACCTGGGGCGCCGTGGACGGCGACTCGGTTATCGACCTGGGCGGCCTCGCGCCGAGCCTGAAAGCGGCGCTGGCCGGCGGCCTGCTCGGTGCGGCGGCCGAACGGGCGGCCGGGCTGGGGCCGTCGGCGGCGCTGGCGGATGTCGATCTGCTGCCGGTCATTCCCGACCCAGACAAGGTGATCTGCGTCGGCCTCAACTACAAATCCCATATCGAGGAGACCGGGCGCTCCGACAGCGACTATCCCGTGCTGTTCACCCGCTGGGCCAACACCCAGGTCGGCTACGGCGCGCCGATGATCCGGCCGGTCAACTCGACCAAATTCGACTATGAGGGCGAGCTGGCGGTCGTGATCGGTTCGCCGGCGCGCCATGTCAGCGAGGCCGACGCGCTCGGCCATGTCGCTGGCTACAGCTGCTACAACGACGGCTCGATCCGCGACTGGCAGCGCCACACTCACCAGTTCACGCCGGGCAAGAATTTCGAGGGCACCGGCGGCTTCGGGCCGTGGCTCGTGACGGCGGACGAGATTCCCGATCCCTCCGCCCTGCATCTGAAGACCCGGCTGAACGGCCAGGAGGTGCAGAACTCCACGACCGACCTGCTGATCTTCACCGTGCCCTACCTGATCGAATACATCTCCGGCTTCACGACGCTCGAACCGGGCGACGTCATCGTCACCGGCACGCCGGGCGGCGTCGGCTTCAAGCGCAACCCGCCGCTGTTCATGAAGGACGGGGATACCGTCGAGGTCGATATCTCCGGCATCGGCGTGCTTTCGAACCCGGTCCGGGACGAATAGGCCGCCGGCCCGGACCGGCAATCCCGGTCCGCCGGAAAACGAGCCGCCATGCCGGCGCCGCAGGCCGAGAGCGCCGGGATGCGCACCCGCTGGACGATCGTCCTGCTCGGCATGTTCGCCGGGATCATGGTGGCGTTCCAGATCGGCAAGCTGCCGGCGGCGATTCCGACGCTGCAGCGGGAGCTCGGCCTCGATCTGGTCGAAGCGGGCTGGGTGCTGGCCGTATTCCACGCTCTGGCCGCGGCCATCGGCGCGATTGCCGGTGTTCACGCCGACCGCTGGGGCATCCGCCGGGTCGCCTTTGTGGGGCTCCTGGCGACCGGGCTCGGCGCGGCGGCGGGCGGACTGTCGGACGGTCTGACCCTGCTGTTGCTCTCGCGCATGGTCGAGGGCGTGGGGTCGATCACCGTCCTGGTCTCCGCGCCGGCGCTGATGCTGCGGGCGAGCCGGCCGGGCGACCAGGGTCTCGCCATGGGCATGTGGGGCTCCTTCATGCCCACCGGGATGGCGGTCATGACCCTGCTGACTCCCCTCCTGCTCGCGCTTGCCGGCTGGCGCGGCCTCTGGCTCGTCAATGCCGGCCTGGTGTGGCTGTTTGCCGGCCTGTTCTGGGCCGCCACCCGGGGGGCGCCGGATCCGGCCGGACTGGGCGGTGCCGCGCCGGGGCCATGGCGCGAACTGGCCGTTGTCTTGCGCCGCACCGGGCCGTGGTTGCTCACGCTGGTCATGGGCCTCTATGCCGCGACCTATCTGCCGATCCTCGGCTTCCTGCCCAAATACCTTATCGAGCATCACGGCTATTCGCAGTCCGCGGCGGCGGCCTGGGTGGCGCTGGCGATCTGGGCCAACGCGGCCGGGAACCTGACCGGCGGCTGGCTCGGCCATCGGGGGGCGCCGCGCTGGCTGTTGATGATCGTGGCGCTCACGACCATGGGAGTCACCGGCTGGCTGACCTACCAGCCCGGATTCAGCGGCGAGGCACGCCTGGTCTTCGCGTTCGTCTTCTCCGGCGTCGGCGGCCTGCTGCCGTCGTCGATCTTCGGCAGCGTGACCCGCCACGCGCCGGACAGGAACCGGGTCGCCGGCATCAACGGGCTCATTCAGCAGAGCACCAATGTGGGGCAGCTCGCCACGCCGCCATTATTCGCAATGCTCGTTGCCGCCGGCGGCTGGCCGCAGGGTCCGTGGCTGATCGTGGGGCTGGCCGCAGCCGCCATCGTCTTCGCCCTGCTGCTGCGCCGATTGGAGCGGCGGGGCTAACCCCCGATACGTCGGCCATCCGTCACCAAAGCCGCGCGACGCCGTATCGATCGAACATCGAATCGATCGACACCATCGCCAGGTCGTGCGCCAGCGCCTGAGCAATGAGCATCCGGTCGAACGGGTCGCGGTGCGGCCCCGGCAAATGTCCGGCGCGCTCGGCGTCGGCGACGTGGATCGCCAGTTCTTCGAAGCCCTGGCGCGCGATATGACCGGCGATGTCGCGCGCCAGGACTTCCGCGCCGGGCAGTTTGCCGATCCGGACTTTCGTCGCGATTTCCCACGCCGACGCGGCGCTTACCGCAATTTCGTTGGTATTGTCGGCGATTGCACGGCGCGCTGTCTCCGAGAGCCGTCCGCTGTCTGCAAGCCACCAGAGAAAGGCGTGCGTGTCCAGCAGCGCCCGCACGGCTAACGGCCTTCCCATGCCGCCAGTTCCTCCTCGGGCAGCGGATCGAAAAAGCTCTCGGGAATAGCGATCTTCCCCTTGAGGATATCGGGCTGCCGCCTGCCCGGCTGTTGGCAAGCGACGAGACGCGCGACGGGTTCGCCGCGGCGGGCGATCACGATTTCTTCGCCCGCCTCAGCCCGCGCCAGCAGGCGGGACAGGTGGGTCTTGGCCTCGTGAACGTTGACGACCGACATCGTCTGTCTCCCCGAATCAAATCGAGATGACTAACAATATAGCTAGATCGTTAATGCAAGCAACGCGCCTTCATTACGGCTGACGACGTAGACGGCGGGTGCGGCCCGTACCGCTTGCCGCGTCTGCGCTGCAGTCGCCGATCCGGTCGGCGCTAACTCGCCGCCAGGGTCGGGTGTTCCTCTTCCAGGCCTTCCGGGTCCTGGTGGATGATGACCTCGGCGCTGGGGAAGGCCTGCATGATGGCGGCTTCGACCTCGTCGGCGACGGTGTGGGCGCGCATCAACGACATGTCCGGGTCCATTTCCAGATGGAACTGGATGAAGGTGTCGCCGCCCGAACGGCGCGAGCGCAGGTCGTGCAGCGAACGGGCTTCCGGGTGGCTCAGCGCGATCTGGCGGATCTCTTCCCGCTCCGCGTCCGGCAGTTCGCGGTCGAGCAGCATGTCGAGCGACGCCATGCCGACCTTGCGCGCGTTCCACAGCAGCCACAGCACGATGCCGACGGCGAACAGCGGATCGAGCCAGGTCCAGCCCCACATCGCGTGGGCGCCGAGGGCGACGATGACGCTGCCGTTGAGCGCCAGGTCGCCGGCGTAGTGCACGGAATCGCCCTCGATCGCGACCGAGCCGGTGCGCCGGACGACATGGCGCTGGAAGGCGACCAGCGCGAGGGTCAGCACGACGGAAAACACCATCGCCGCGATGCCGATGGCCTCGTCATGGACCGGCCGGGGATCGAAGAAGCGGCGCACCGCTTCGATCAGCAGCAAGGCGCCGGAGCCGCAGATGAAGGCGGCCTGGCCGAGGCCGGCGAGCGCTTCGGCCTTGCCGTGGCCGAAGCGGTGCTCCCGGTCGGCCGGCTCTACCGCGTAGCGCACCGCAAGCAGGGTCACGATGGAGGCTGCGGCGTCGAGCAGGGAATCGACCAGCGCGGAAAGGACGGCGACCGAATCCGTCATCAGCCAGGCGGCGAGCTTGGCCGCGATCAGCAGGGTCGCAACGGCGACCGATGCGATGGTCGCCAGCTTCTTGAGGCGGATCTGGGCGGCGGCTTCGGCGGCGCGGGCGTCGGCGGGCTCGGTCATGGCCGGCAGAACATAGGCCCGCCGCCGCCCTGCCTCAACAACGGCCGGCGCAGGTTTCTGGACGCTTTCGGGCAAAGAAAAAGCCCGGTCGGCGCCGGACCGGGCTCAGGAGGAGAGGAAAGAAAGGGGAGTGCGGGCCGAAGCCCGCAAGGGTCAGGACGCGGCCGACTTGCCGTTCGGGCTGTCGCCGTTGCCGTTCGGCCCGCCGCCGGCAAAGCCGCCGCCGTTGCGTTCGGCCATGAACTGGTCGAACTCGGCCTGGTCCTTGGCGCGGCGCAGCCGGTCCATGAACATGGCGAACTCGCGGCGTTCCTCGTCCAGCCGGCGCAGGGTTTCCTCGCGGTATTCGTCGAAGGCGGCGTTGCCGGTGGACGGGCCCCGGCGCATCCTGCTCTTCATGCTCACCCAGTCGCAGGAATCGGCGCAGCTGCCGAGCCGGCCGGTGAACAACAGGAAACCCAGAATTGCGAGGCCGATCGGCCAGAACACGATGAATCCCAGGACCATGATCGCAATCCATGCCGGTTTCGGCAGGCTGGGTCCGGTCCACTCGCGGCTGTGGCGGGCGGGATTTTCCCGGGCCATCGATGCTGCGGTCATTGAAGTCCTCCTCGGTTGGTTGTGCCGTCAATGTAAAACGGCTTCACATAGATGGGGGCTGAACGCACGGATACAAGAAGTCCGTCGAAAAAATCTTGCCGGCGGTTTCCCGGCGCCGCCGTTACGACGTAACGCCCAGGCCTTTCAGGTAAATCTCAACGCCCAGGTCGAGCATCCGGTGGCGCGACAGGGCCGGCGCACCGCCGCTCCGGCCTAGGGTCGCCGCGCCGTGGGCGAGCGACCAGATATGGAAGAACACCGCTTCCGGCGGCACGGACTGGCCGGCCGGATCGTCGCCCTTCAGCCCCTCCGTCACCGTGGAAAGGGTGCGGTAGGCGCGGTCGGCCGCGTCATGAAAGGCCGGGTCGCCGTCGGGCGGCAGTTCGGCCTCGAACATGGCGGCATAGTAGGCCCGCTCGGTCAGGGCGAAATCGAGATAGGCGTGGCCCAGGCGCCGGAACGCGGTCAGCCGGTCCGGTTCGCCGCCGGCCCAGGCCGTTTCCAGACTGTCGGAGAATTTGGCATAGCCGCGCCGCGCCACCTCGGCCAGCAGCGCTTCCCGGTCCTTGAAATGCCGGTAGGGCGCGGCCGGACTGACGCCGGCGAGGCGCGCGGCCTCGATAAGCGAAAAGCCGTGCGGGCCCTTCTCCAGGATCAGCACGCGCGCCGCGGAGACCAGCGCTTCCTTCAGGTTGCCATGGTGATAGCCGCTCTTGCGCAGGCCGCCGGCCCGGCTCTTCTGTCTGGAGTCTGCCATGTTAATATATTTAACATACCCTTTGCGCTTGCCAAGTCCCGCCGTCGGAAAATTTCGGGAGCAACGGGGCCCGGCCGGTCCCGCGTGATCCCGCGCCCCGGCGGCCTTGCCGCGCCTCCGTCGGGCCGGCTATCGTCCGCCGCTCGTTCGACGGCGGAGCATGGCGCGATGGCAAATCCCGGGACAAGCGGCCGGAAACCCGATCTGGAGTGCGCGGTCGACGCAGTGACGGCGCGCTACGAGGCCGCAAATCCCGCAAGCCGGGCGCACTACGAACGCGCGCGAAAGAGCCTGCCCGGCGGCAACACGCGCACCGGCATGTTCTATGCGCCCTTCCCGCTCGCGATCGAGACCGCGGCCGGCGCAACGCTGACCGATGTCGACGGCCATACCTACACCGATTTCGTCGGAGACTTCTCCGCCGGCCTCTACGGCCACTCGCATCCGGCGATCCGCGCGGCGGTGAAGGAAGCGCTGGACCGTGGGATGGCCTATGGTTCGACAACCCCCTACGAAGCGCGGCTTGCCGAATTGCTGTGCGCGCGATTTCCGTCCATCGAGCGGATACGCTTCACCACATCCGGCACCGAGGCCAACCTGATGGCCCTGGTCACCGCCCGCGCGGTAGCCGGCAGGGATTCGATCATGGTGTTCGAGGGCGGTTACCATGGCGGCACCGTCTACTTCGGCCGGGAGGCGGCACCGATCGCCGTGCCCTTCCCCTTCCTGATCGCGCCCTACAACGATCCGGGAGAGGCGCAGCGCCTGATCCGGGAGAATGCGCACCGCCTCGCTGCGGTCCTGGTCGAGCCGCTCCAGGGCGCGTCCGGCGCAATTCCGGCTTCGGCCGACTTTCTCGGGACGTTGCGCGCCGCGTGCAGCGCCCACGGCGTCCTGCTGATTTTCGATGAGGTGATGACCTCGCGACTCGCGCCGGGCGGGCGCCAGGGGCAGCTCGGCATCGTTCCGGACATGACCACGCTCGGGAAGTTCATCGGCGGCGGCTTCTCCTGCGGCGCTTTCGGCGGTCCCGCGGAGATCATGAAGGTCTACGACCCCGCCCGGCCGGATTCCTTCGTTCACCACGGCACCTTCAACAACAACGTGTTCATGCTGACCGCCGGCGCCGCGGGCCTGGAGAATGTCTTTACCCCGCCGGTCCAGGCCGCGCTCAACGACGCCGGCGATGCCTTGCGCGCCTCCCTGAACGAACTTGCCGCCCGGCACGGCGTGGCGTTCCAGGCTACCGGACTGGGTTCGCTCATGCACCTGCACCTCCAGCAGGCGCCGATCCGCTCCATCCGCGATATCGCGCCGAGGGATCCGCGTCTGCGCCAGCTCCTGCATCTCGACCTGATCGACAAGGGCTTCTTCACGACCCGGCGCGGCTACATCACGCTCTCGCTCGCCATTGCCGAGCCCGACCGTACCGGACTGATTGAGGCGGTCGACGGATTCCTGACCCGCCACGGCCATCTGCTGGACATCGCGCCGGCAGAGTGACCGGACCCTGCCAGGCCGGCGGCCATGCGTTTCGGTGGAACAGTAGATGTTAAAGAGATTAACATCGGTGCCGGACATGCCAAGACCGGGCCGGGACCGGACGCGCAAATGCCTAGTATCCGTAAGCCTTGGCGAACAGCTCGATCGGGTGGGGCGCGCGGTCCGGCACTTCGGCGCCGTCGATCCGTTCCATGCCCTGCAGGATATGGGCGCCGGCGAGCGGGCATTCGGAAGCGATATACGGATTGCCGGCCTTGGCGGCGTCGCGCATGACCGGTCTGCCGACCTTCATCCCCGTTTCGAAATTGTTCTTCATCACGCCCCACGAGCCGCCGTGGCCCGAACAGCGGGCCAGGATCTTCGGCTTGGTTCCGGGAATCAGGCGCAGCAGTTCGGCGGCCTTGACGCCCATATTCTGCGCCCGGGCGTGGCACGCAACATGCAGGGTCACGCCGCCGTCCAGCGGCTCCAGGCCCTCGGCCAGCCCCTCCGTCTTCGCGATGTCGACGACATACTGCGCCGCGTCGAAGCAGTTTTCCGAGAGCAACCGGACGTCCTCGTTGTCCGGCAGCAGCAGGGGCCATTCGAATTTCAGCATCAGGGCGCAAGAGGAGACTGTCGCCACGACGGCGTAGCCCCGGTCGATCCACGGCCGGAACGCCGCGGCCGTCCGCACGGCGCCGGCGGCGACGGTCTTCAGGTCGCCCTGCTCGATCTGGGGCATGCCGCAGCAGCCGGGATAGACGACCTCGGTCTCGACGCCGTTGCGCGCCAGCACCTTGAGCAGGGCGATGCCGATCTCCGGGTTGTTGCCGTTGCCGTAGCAAGTCGCGTAGATCGCCGCCTTGCGGCCGTGGGCCGGCGCATCCCTGTTGATCTCCGGCGTTTCGGCGGCGGCGCGCTGCTCGAGGCTCCGGGGCGCGAAAGCGGGCAGGGCGGCGTCCCGGTGCACGCCGGCGACCGCCTCCAGGGCCGGCCGGGTCAGACGGTTGCCGCGTCGCGTCGCCCAGTTGGCGAGGCCGGATGCGGCGCGGCCGAGCCGGTTGTTGCGGTCGGTCCGGGTGAGTTGGCGCTCCCGGAACCCGCGCCGGCCGTTGCGGTTCTCGACCGCCCGGTAGCGCAGCATGAGATGGGGGAAATCGAGGTTGAATTCGTGCGGCGGCACATAGGGGCACTTCGTCATGAAGCACATGTCGCAGAGCGTGCAGCCGTCGGCGACCTTCCTGAAGTCCGCGCTGTCGACGCCTTCGAGTTCGGCGGCGCCGGCCGCGTCGATCAGGTCGAACAGGGTCGGAAAGGACTCGCACAGGTTGAAGCACAGCCTGCAGCCGTGACACACGTCGAACACGCGGCGCAACTCGGCGTCGAGGGCCGCTTCGTCGTAGTAGGCCTCATCCTGCCACGGAATGTTGTGGCGGACGGGGGCTTGCAGGCTGCCTTCGGTCATGGCTCCTGTTTCGGAATCGGGATTCGGCAGGAAGCGTGCAAGGCGCGGGGCGGAGCGGGGACCGGGCGGCTGCCACCCGGTCCCGCGTGCCCGGCCCGGACGGGCGTCAGGCGATCTCGTCCAGAGCCTTCTGGAAGCGGCCGGCGTGGCTCTTCTCGGCTTTCGCCAGGGTCTCGAACCAGTCGGCGATCTCGTCGAAGCCCTCGTCGCGGGCGGTGCGGGCCATGCCCGGATACATGTCGGTATATTCGTGGGTCTCGCCGGCGATCGCGGCCTTCAGGTTGTTCTCGGTGTCGCCGATCGGCTCGCCGGTTGCCGGATCGCCGGTCTCTTCGAGGAACGCCAGATGGCCGTGGGCGTGGCCGGTCTCGCCCTCGGCGGTCGAGCGGAACACGGCGGCGACGTCATTATAGCCCTCGACATCGGCCTTCTGGGCGAAATACAGGTACCGGCGGTTGGCCTGGCTCTCGCCGGCGAACGCGTCCTTGAGATTCTGTTCGGTCTTGCTGTCTTTCAGGGACATGAATGGCTCTCCTCTCTGGGCCGGTGCGTTACCGGGGAAACGTTCCCCGGAGGTCTCAAAACATCAGGACAGGGCGCACTCTGCGCCGCCGGGGCCTGTCTAGTCCGGGGCGGGCGCCGAGTCAACAGTTTAGATTTGTTCTAATCTGATTGCGGCCGGACGCCGCCCCCGAACACACAGGCCGCGCCGGATCTAACCCGCATCGCGCAGGCGCACGATGACCTCGACACGGTCGATTTCCGTGCCGGTCGGCGCCCGGGGGACGCCTTCCACGGCCAGCCCCTCGGCCTCGAAATCGGTCAGCGCGCCGGTCGCCTCGTGGAAGAAATGGTGATGGTCTTCCAGGTTGGTATCGAACCAGGAGCGGCTGGAATCGACTACGACCTCGCGCAGCAGGCCGGCTTTGCGGAACTGGTTGAGCGTGTTGTAGATGGTCGCCAGCGAGACCGGGATCTCCTCGCGCCGCGCCTCTGCATGGAGCTGTTCGGCGGTGACGTGGCGGTTGCCGCCCTCGAACAGCAGGCGCGCCAGCGCCAGCCGCTGCCGCGTCGGCCGCAGCCCGGTGTCGCGCAGGCGTTCCAGCATCGGTGTGAACGGGCGGTCTTTCATAACGCCCATGATATGGTATCGCGTAGTTTAGAATCAATCTTGAAATCCGGCCGCGTCCGCGGCGGCCGTTTCGCCGCCCGCGGCGGCCCTCAATCCACCACGCCCATGCCGATGACGTTGTAGCCGCAATCGACATGGTGGACCTCGCCGCTGACCCCGGCGCTGAGCGGCGAGATCAGGTAGAGGCCGGTGTTGCCGACCTCCTCCAGCGTCGGGTTGCGGCGCAGCGCGGCGTTGCGCTCGACCCACTGGTAGAGATAGCGCGCATCGCCGACCCCCGCGCCGGCCAGCGTGCGCATCGGCCCGGCCGAGAGCGCGTTCACCCGGATTCCGGCGCCGCCCAGGTCGTTCGCCAGATAGCGCACGCTGGCCTCCAGCGCCGCCTTGGCGACGCCCATGACGTTGTAGGAGCGGAAGACGCGGTTCGAGCCGTCGAAGGTCAGCGTGAGCAGCGCGCCGCCGAGATCCAGGTCCGCATACGGAAATTCAGACAGCCCATCCGGCCGACAACACTTCCGCCTGTTCGAGCACCGTCCGCGTCGCCTTCTCCTGCTTGTCGGGCGGATAGCCGTGTTTGCGGAGAATGCGCTTGACCAGCCGGCGCAGATTGGCGCGGACATTCTCGCGTAGCGTCCAGTCGATGGTGACATTGCCGCGCACGGTTTCGACGAGCTCGCGGGCGATGCCGCGCAGCGTTTCATCGCCGAGCACCTGGACGGCGCTGTCGTTGGTCTCGAGCGCGTCATAGAAGGCGAGTTCGTCCTCGCTCAGTCCGAGCGCTTCGCCGCGGGCGTTCGCTTCGCGCAGGTCGCGGGCAAGCTGGATCAGTTCCTCGATGACCTGCGCCGCTTCGACCGCCCGGTTCTGGTATCGGCGCAGCGTCCGTTCGAGCATTTCGGCGAACGAACGCGCCTGGACGACATTTTTCCGCCGCCGGGCGGCAAGTTCGCCCTTCAGCAGCTTCTGCAACAGTTCGACCGCGAGGTTCCGCCGGGGCATGTCCCGCACTTCGGCGAGAAACTCCTCAGACAGGATCGAGATATCGGGTTTCTCCAGCCCGGCCGCAGCGAAAATGTCGACCACGCCTTCCGACGCCACGGCGCGCGAAACGATCTGGCGAACGGCATGGTCCAGGTCTTCCTCCGGCCTGCTGTCGCCTTCCGTGCGCTTGGCCAGCACCGACCGCACGGCTTGGAAAAACGCCACGTCGTCGCGGATTCGGATTGCGTCTTCGTCCGGCACGGCGAGTGCGAAGGCCTGCGAGAGTTCCCGCACGGCCTGAAGGCAGCGATCCTTGCCGTTCTCCTGCGCCAGAATGTGTTCCTGCGCCGCCGGCAGCAGGCTGACCCGCTGCGCCGGCGTCCCGGCGGCCCATCGGGAACGGTCGAAGCCGTGGAACAGGCCGCAACAGACATCGTATTTCTCCAGCATCACCGACACGGCTTCCGACTGATCGAGGGCGGTCCTGCCGGTGCCGCCGCTCTCGGTGTAGGTCGCGAGCGCCTGCTTGAGTTCGTGGGCGAGCCCGAGATAGTCGACGACCAGGCCGCCCGGCTTGTCCCTGAAGACGCGGTTCACCCGTGCGATCGCCTGCATCAGGCCGTGTCCACGCATCGGTTTGTCGACATACATGGTGTGCAGGCTCGGCGCGTCGAAGCCGGTCAGCCACATGTCGCGCACGATGACGATTTGCAGCGGATCGTTCGCATTTCGGAACCGCTTCGCAAGATCCTCGCGGCGCGGCTTGTTGCGGATATGGGGCTGCCAGTCCGGCGGATCCGAAGCCGCGCCGGTCATCACGACCTTGATCCGCCCCTGGTCGTCCTCCTCGCGATGCCAGTCCGGGCGCAATTCCACCAGTTTCCGGTACAGGTCGATACAGATGCGCCGGCTCATGCAGACGACCATCGCCTTGCCGTCCATCGCTTCGAGGCGGGTTTCGAAATGTTCGACCAGGTCGCGGGCAACGAGGGCCACCCTTTCCTCAGCCCCGACGATGGCCTCCAGTTGCGCCCACTTCGTCTTGAGCCTTTCCTTGCGGCCGATTTCCTCGCCTTCGGTCGCTTCCTCGAAGCTGGGATCGATCGTCGGCTTCTGGCGTTCGTCCAGTCCCAGCTTCGCAAGACGGCTCTCGTAGTAGATCGGCACCGTCGCGCGGTCCTGCACCGCGCGCTGGATGTCGTAGATGCTGATATAGTCGCCGAACACCGCGCGCGTGTTGGCGTCCTGGAGTTCGATGGGCGTCCCGGTGAAACCGACGAAGGACGCATTGGGCAGCGCGTCGCGCATATGGCGGGCAAAGCCGTCGATGAAGTCGTACTGGCTCCTGTGCGCTTCGTCGGCGATCACTACGATGTTGCGCCGGTCCGACAGCAGCGGGTGCCGGTCGCCCTTTTCCTCGGGGAAGAATTTCTGGATGGTCGTGAACACCACACCGCCCGATTCGACGGCCAGCCTGTTGCGCAAGTCGGCTCGACTCTCCGCCTGGACGGGCGGTTGGCGCAGCAGGTCCCGACAGCGGGAAAAGGTGCCGAAAAGCTGGTCGTCCAGGTCGTTGCGGTCGGTCAGCACGACAATCGTCGGGTTTCCCATCGCCGGTTCGCGCACGATGCGCCCGGCATAGAAGGCCATGGTCAGGCTCTTGCCCGAACCCTGGGTATGCCAGACGACGCCGATTCGCCGGTCGCCCGGATCGCCGCCCTCCCGGCGCCCGGATTCGTACCGGCCCGGCCGCTCGCCCATGCCCGGCGACCGTTGCAGTTCAGCGGCGCGCAAGGTCTCGACGACCGCGGTTCCGACGGCGTGGAACTGGTGGTATCCGGCCATTTTCTTCGCCAGGGCGCCGCTGCCGTCGTCCTCGAACACGATGAAATCGCGGACGAGGGACAGGAACCGGGAGAAGGCGCAGACGCCTTCGAGCATCACCTGAATCTGGGGCAGGTGCGGATCGGCCAGGGTTTCGCCGAAGATCGTCCGCCACGGCTTGAACCATTCCCGCCCGGCGGTCAGCGTGCCTATCCGCGCTTCGACGCCGTCCGAAACGATCAGGGCGGCGTTGAAGGCGAAGAGCGCCGGCAGCTCGGCCTTGTAGGTCTGGAACTGCTGCCAGGCCGTCCAGATCGTCGCGTCCTCGTCGGCCGGGTTCTTGAGTTCGATCAGGCCGAGCGGCAGACCGTTGACGAACAGCACGATATCCGGCCGCCGCTCGTGTCTGTTCTCGACGACGGTGAACTGGTTGACTGCGAGCCAGTCGTTGGCGTCCGGGTTGTCGAAATCGATGGCGAAGGCCTGCGCTCCCCGGATGGCGCCGTTGTCCCCGCGGTATTCGACGGTCGCGCCGTCCACGGCCATGCGGTGGAAGGCGCGGTTGCGGGCTTCCAGCGTCGCGCCTTCCGGCCGGATCAGCTTGCGGAAGGCGTCTTCCAGCGCCTCGGCAGCCAGGTCCGGGTTCAGCCGCGCCAGCGCTTCCCGGAGCCGGCGTTCCAGGATGACTGCGCCGTAGTCGTCGCGTTCGGCGTCCCGCGTGTCGGGAGCGATGTCGGGGCCATGCGCGACGGACCAGCCCAGGCCGGCCAGCCATTCGAGAGCGGCGTCTTCGACTTCGCTCTCGGTGAAGTTCATTCGGCGATCTCACAAGGCCCGAGGCGATACCTATCGAAGCTCAATTGATTCTCGAAGACGCTGATGACAATGTCCGGATTCTTGAACCGGTCGGGCAAACGCGAATTCTCTGAAACCGTAACCCGATAGGCCGACGGCCAGGATTCGCCCGAAGCAAGGACCTCGTGGACCTCGCCGTTCAACGCGATGCTGAGGACCCGGCCGTCGAAGCCGACCGTCATAGCCGTTTCGCCGGCGAGCCCCGAAATTGCGGTGCGGAGCTTTCTCCGCAAGGGTCGTGCATAGTCGCGGTCCACGAAACACTTGGGGCGGGCCTGGTAGGCTTCCATTTCCTCCCGGATTCTGCGTTCCTCGATAACGGGAGGCAACTGGTCCCAATGTTTCTCGCCCTCCAGAAACCAAGCCGGCAAGGGCTCCAAACCTGACCTGTGCTGCTTGAGTTGATAGCTCACCCAGGCCGCGGCAGCCTCAGCGGTTTCGAGGTCCGGCGGAATACAATAGTCGATAAAGGCGATGGTCCGCCAAGTGTCCAGAGTTCCGTTGAGACGAACCTGAGGCACGCCGGCAATGGTGCATGAAGCCGAGGCAACCAGATCGACAAGTCGAAACCGATAGCCGACGGCGTCCATCCCGCTCAACGTGCTTCGGGGTGTGAAGCCCAGAGCCGCGAGACAGGACAGGGTGGTGTAGGTTTCGCTCACAACGCGGCTTCCACATGCCGTTCCGCGTCATTCAGGCGGATTTCACCCGAGATGAGCCTAGGGAGCAAGGCATCGCGCAAGCTGGCGAGTGTATGAGCTTCAACGCGCCTAACGACCACCCTTTCCAACATGGGCGCAACGATTTCGTCAAACTTTTCAAACACCGAAATCTTTCCGGATAATATGTCCCGCCGTCTTAGAGATTTCGGTGGAACACGTTGGTGACTCTTCGAAGTGCCGGTAACCATAGATTGTAGCAGTGTTCGAAACGTGCCGTTAGTGAATAGGGAAAATAATAAGCTTCTACTTGCTGGTCGCCGGGGCGTAAATACGAGAAACTCAGTTGAACAAATTTGTGGCCCAGCGACTTCCAAACCTGGCATCCAGACGCGCAGAATTTCTGGATTCAGCTTTGACAAGAGAACAGAATTCGAAGGAACGACAATCTTGTTGCTCTTGATTTCCCTGCCGCGCTCGATTTTGGGCGTTTGGCCTCGGTCATATGCTGGTATGCTGAAATGCTCGAACTGCACTTCTGGTTGCGAAGCGGGAGTCACTGACTCGGTATGATGGACCGCCAAATCGTTTAGTTGGTAAATGGTCCACCCTTCCGGAATTTCACCAATCTCGGAGCCAACGAGACGGTCGGGGAAGAGGTCAGCGAGAGACTGCGGCAAACCTGTATCGCAGCTTGCCATCTTGGCGTGGACGGGATCGAAATCGACGAACCAGGACTTGAACAGGGTACGGGCTTTTGCTTCCAGCGTCTCGTTTATGCGCCGGTTCAATTCGATCTTGTCATCCAGCGCTCCAAGTAAGTGGGCAATTCCTCGCTGTTCATCTCTGTCAATGTCCGGGCACGGTATCGACGCCAATTGTTGCGCAGATACATTAGGAAAAGTTGATCCTGTCGCCTGAGATAGCAGATCAGGAAGTCCGGACTCTATTACCGCACGCACAAATGGCTGTAGGGAAATTTCATGCTTATGGCGAATCGCTGCGACCCCTCGTCCAATGGCATATTTCTGGTCGGCCCAGTTCATCCGGCCTGTGGTCGAGCCACGAACACAAAATAGAACATCGCCAATTTTGGAAAACTTCTTGGGGTTTGTAGTAAATTGAACGGGTGTCGGGTGATGTGGGCCAAATTCTGTCGGACCATTCAGCAAAGGAATGCCGTTGCAGTCTGAAACCGAATCCCCCGACGGTGACTGTCCCATAACTATATCAGCGATTTCGCCAAGACATTTGACTTGTGGATTCCGCAGGTTACCCAATGTATTTTCGACCAACGCCACATAGTCCTGCTCTATTTCCCCATGAAACCGCTCGGGCAGGCGCGCCCAATCGCGAGCCTCTACCAAGAAAGGGACGGTCGATTCCCTCATCGCCTCCTCGAAGTCTCCCAACTGGCCGAGTGGAATCTCCTTCAGCCCCGGTCCGCGCAGCACAAGGTCGAGGTCGCTGCCGTCGTGGCTCTTCCCGCTCACGCGGCTTCCGTAAGCCCAGACCTCGACGTCGGGCAAATGCTCCCGAAACAGTTCTTCCAGCACCCGGCGGTGCTTCGGCGCCAGATGGAGCCGGTCAGCCATCGTCCGCCGCCTCGATCGTATCGGCCAAAGCGGTCGCGTCGGCGACGAAGGCCGGCAGCAGCTTCAGGGTCTCTTCGGCAAAATCCTCACCATAGTTGTGCGCCGTGTCGTTGCGGTTATCGCGGTAGCGGAGCCAGCGCTCGACTGCTTCGGGTTCGATCAACCCGTGCTTCGCGGCATGGCGGAAGAGATCCTTAAAAGCAAGCCTGTCGGCCTGCCGGTTGCTGGCGAAGAAGGCAGCGAGGCGTTTGCGCAGCAGCTTGCCGCTCTGTTCCAAGACCAGTTCGAATTCCTTGACGCAGGCGGCGCGAAACACATCGTAGAGAAAATCGTCGGTTCCCCGGTGCTTCTCTACTTCGCCTACCGCCTGCCCCAGGGTCCGGAGGCAGCGGCGCAGGAAGGTCGTGTCGATGGTCACGTTTTGCCTTCCCCGAACCCCAACGCTTCGAGATTAGCCGCTATAGCGGCATCTAGGCGCGCGCCTTCGGCCTGCTGCTCGCGCAGCTGCGCCACCAGCCGTTTCATCTTGTCCTCGAACGGTTCGCCGTCGTCTTCCTGCGGTGGTGCGCCGACATAGCGGCCCGGCGTGAGGACATGGCCGTGCCTGCGCACCTCTTCCAGCGCCGTGCTCTTGCAGAAGCCGGGGAGGTCGGCGTAATCGCCGGCGCCTTCCTCGCCACGCCAGGCATGATAGGTGTCGGCGATTTCGGCGATGTCCTCGTCCGTGAACTCGCGATGCGTGCGGTCGACCATGCGGCCGAGCCGGCGGGCGTCGATGAAGAGAATCTCGCCGCGCCGGTCGCGGAACCGGCCGTCGCGCCGGTCGCGGGCGAGGAACCACAGGCAGGCGGGTATTGGCGTCGAATAAAAGAGCTGGCCCGGCATAGCGACCATGCAGTCGACAAGGTCCGCTTCGATCAGGCTCCTGCGGATTTCGCCCTCGCCCGATTGGGCGGACGACATCGAGCCGTTGGCGAGCACGAAGCCGGCCGCGCCGCCGGGCGCCAGGTGGTGGACGATGTGCTGGACCCAAGCGAAGTTGGCGTTGCCCTTGGGCGGCACGCCGTATTGCCAGCGTTTGTCTTCGGCGAGCCGTTCGCCGCCCCAGTCCGAGACGTTGAACGGCGGATTGGCGAGGATGAAATCGGCCCTGAGGTCCGGGTGGCGGTCGTTGTGGAAGCTGTCGCCGTGCGCTATCTGCCCCTCGATGCCGCGGATGGCGAGGTTCATCTGCGCGATGCGCCAGGTCGTGTAGTTCGATTCTTGGCCGTAGATCGAGACATTGTCGCGCGCCTTGCCGCCGTTGCCGTTTCCGGTGGTATGGGCGTCGATGAATGCAACCGACTGGACGAACATGCCGGACGAGCCGCAGCAGGGGTCGTAAACCCGGCCCCGGTAGGGCTCCAGCATTTCGACGAGCAGCCTGACGACGCAGCGCGGCGTGTAGAACTCGCCGCCCTTCTTGCCCTCGGCGCTCGCGAACTGTGAGAGGAAATACTCGTAGACGCGCCCGAGCACGTCCTTCGACCGCGCCTCCGCGTCGCCGACCCGGATGTTTCCGATCATGTCGATAAGCTGCCCGAGCCTTTGTTTGTCCAGGCCGGGGCGGGCGTAGTCCTTGGGCAGCACGTCCTTGAGTACCGGATTGTCCCGCTCGATCCCGGCCATCGCCGAGTCGACAAGCTGCCCGACAGTCGGCTGCCGGGCCTGCGCCTTGAGATGGGTCCAGCGCGCTTCCGGCGGCACCCAGAAGATATTTTCCGCGCGGTATTCGTCTGGATCCTCAGGGTCGGCGCCCTGGCCCACCTCGCTTTCGATTCGGCCATGCATCTCTTCGAAGGCGTCAGAGATGTACTTCAGGAAGATTAGCCCCAGGACGACATGCTTGTACTCGGCGGCGTCCATCGAACCGCGCAGCGCGTCGGCCATCGCCCACAACTCGGCCTCGTAGCCGGTCGTGGCACCGCTATCCGACTGCGCCGCCGCAACTTCCCGCGTCTTCCCTGATCGTCCCTGCCGCACAGATGCAACCCTCAATTAAGATTTATGCAGTAACAGCCCGTCCCGAACCGCCCTCAGTCCACCACGCCCATGCCGATGACGTTGTAGCCGCAATCGACATGGTGGACCTCGCCGCTGACCCCGGCGCTGAGCGGCGAGATCAGGTAGAGGCCGGTGTTGCCGACCTCCTCCAGCGTCGGGTTGCGGCGCAGCGCGGCGTTGCGCTCGACCCACTGGTAGAGATAGCGCGCATCGCCGACCCCCGCGCCGGCCAGCGTGCGCATCGGCCCGGCCGAGAGCGCGTTCACCCGGATTCCGGCGCCGCCCAGGTCGTTCGCCAGATAGCGCACGCTGGCCTCCAGCGCCGCCTTGGCCACGCCCATCACGTTGTAGGAACGGAAGACCCGGTTCGAACCGTCGAAGGTGAGGGTGAGCAGCGCGCCGCCCGCTTCGCCGTTGGCCGTCATCAGCGGCTCGGCCCGGCGCGCGAGATCGGTGAAGGAGTAGGCGCTGATCTCCAGCGTCTGCCGGAAATTGTCCCGGCTGGTGTCGATATAGCGGCCGGCCAGCTCCTGCCGGTCGGAGAAGGCCAGCGAGTGGACGGCGAAATCGAGCCGGCCCCACAGGCTGCCGATCCGGTCGAACAGCGCGTCCATGGCCGCCGGGTCGGCGACGTCGGCCGGCATGACGATGGGCGAACCGGTGCTCTCGCACAGCGGCACAGCACGGCGCCCGATCGCCTCGATATCCTGATAGGTGAAGGCGATCTCGGCGCCCTGCGCGGCGGCGGCGCGCGCAATGCCCCAGGCGAGCGAGCGCTCGTTTGCCACGCCCATGACCAGGCCGCGCCGGCCGGCCATCAGGTCGCCGGTCCTTTCGGTCCCTTCTGCTGCGCCCTGCGGCATGCCCCGTATCCCCTTTCCGGACGGATTCCTCGAAAGAATTCAGCGACGGAAATCCAGCGCGGTTAAACCACGAATGGGCCGGGCGCGGAAGCCGCCCGTCGGGAAGGGCGGGCGGGCCGCGCGGCGGATTGTTGGCTGCAAATTGATGCAGATCATACCGGTGTCCGTTGCGCTGTGGCAGGACGGTACGGCGAAGGCGGAAGGGAACGGCCGGATGCTCGGGATCGCCGTCGAAAAGGTGTGCGCGCTGATCGAACGGGTCGAGGCCTTTGACGCCGGACTGGAAGGCGTGGCCGAAACGCAGGGCGGCGTTCCGGATCTCGATCGTCTCGAAGCGCTCGGGAACGGGCTCAAGAACCAAGACGGCCCGGACCCGGCGCACCGCGAACTCGTCGGGTTCATCGACTCGCTCAATCTGGACGAGCAGATCGCGCTGGTCGCGCTCGCCTGGCTGGGCCGCGGCACCTACGACAGGTCGGAGTGGGACGACGCGCTCCGCGACGCGCGCGACGGCCACACCGAGCACACCGGCGACTATCTCGTCGGCATCCCGCTGCTCGGCACCTATCTCGAAGAGGGCCTCAGCCAGCTCGGCCTGAGTTGCGATTAAGGGGGCGGCAGCCGGCTGGAGTCAATTTCCATACCGTCATTTCGACCGGAGCGACAAGGCCACGGAGCGGAGAAATCGTTCCGGCGCAGTAGTTTGAACCATACCCGGCGTGGGAAAGATATCTCGGCTGCGCCGCCCCTTCAGCTTCACTCAGGGCAGGCGCTGCGGGCGGCTGCGGCCGATACGACGATATCGTTTCGGCCTAAAGAAATCTTGCTTCTTTACGCCGCCTCGTCCGCCGCGTCGGCTTTCGCCACCCGGTTGGCGGCGCTGACGATGGCGCGGAGCGACGCCGCCACGATGTTCGGGTCGCGGCCGACGCCGAACAGGGTGCCGCCGTCCGGCGTGCTGACCTCGACATAGGCGACCGCGGTGGCGTCGGCGCCCTTGCCGACGGCGTGCTCGTGATAGCTCTGGACCGCCATGTTGAGGTTGAGGCCGTTCCTCAGCGCGTCGATGAAGCCGTCGATCGGGCCGTTGCCCTTGCCCTGGATGGTGCGCGGCTCGCCGTTCCAGCTGATCTCCGCGGTCATGCGGCGGATTTCGCTGGCGTGGGCGTCCGGCACCGTCCGGTAGTTGCCGAAGCCGATCGGGCCCTCCTGGTCGAGATATTCCTTCTCGAAGATCGACCAGAGCTCTTCCGAGGTCATCTCCTTGCCGGTGGCGTCGGTCACCTTCTGGATCACGCCGGAGAACTCGACCTGGAGCATGCGCGGCAGCTTCAGGCCGTAGTCGGCATCCATGACATAGGCGACGCCGCCCTTGCCGGACTGGCTGTTGATTCGGATGACCGCTTCGTAGGTCCGGCCGACATCCTTGGGGTCCATCGGCAGGTAGGGCACGTCCCACAATTCGCTGTTGCTGGTCTCGAGCGCCGCGAAGCCCTTCTTGATGGCGTCCTGGTGCGAGCCGGAGAAGGCGGTGAACACCAGCTCGCCGCCATAGGGGTGGCGCGGATGGACCGGCAGCTGGTTGCAGTATTCGACCGTGCGGATGATCTCGTTGATGTCCTGGATTTCGAGGTCCGGGTCGACGCCCTGGGTGAACAGGTTGAGCGCCAGGGTGACGATATCGACGTTGCCGGTGCGCTCGCCGTTGCCGAACAGGGTGCCCTCGATCCGGTCGGCGCCGGCCATCACGCCGAGCTCGGCGGCGGCGACGGCGGTGCCCCGGTCGTTGTGCGGGTGCAGGGAGAGGATGTAGCAGTCGCGGTTGGCGATGTTGCGGTGCATCCATTCGATCTGGTCGGCGTAAATGTTGGCCGACGCCATCTCGACGGTCGCAGGCAGGTTGATGATCGTCTTCTTCTCCGGCGTCGGCTGCCATACGTCCATCACGGCGTTGCAGACGTCCCGGGCATAGTCGAGTTCGGTGCCGGTGAAGGATTCCGGCGAATACTGGTGGATCACCTCGGTTTCCGGGACGGTCGGAACCAGGTCGCGGATCAGTTCCGCGCCGTCGGTCGCGATCTTCATGATCTCGGCCCGGTCGGCGTTGAACACGACGCGGCGCTGGGTCGTCGAGGTCGAGTTGTAGAGATGGACGATGGCGCGCCGCGCGCCGCGGATGGCGTCGAAGGTGCGGCGGATCAGGTGTTCGCGCGCCTGGGTCAGCACCTGGATGGTGACGTCGTCGGGGATCATGTCCTGCTCGACGAGCTGGCGGCAGAAGTCGAAATCGGTCTCCGAGGCCGAGGGGAAGCCGACCTCGATCTCCTTGAAGCCCATCCGGCACAGCAGTTCGAACATGCGCCGCTTGCGCTCCGGCCCCATCGGCTCGACCAGCGCCTGGTTGCCGTCGCGCAGGTCGACCGAGCACCAGACCGGCGCCTTCTCGATGACCTTGCCGGGCCAGGTCCGGTCGGTCAGGCCGACCGGCTCGAAGCCCTGGTATTTGTGGATCGGCATGGTGGACATGGAACTGTCTCCGGTTCGGCGGGGCGGAGAGACGGATGCGCCCGCGTGTCAGGCGGCGCAGCGCTCTATTCCGGTTGTCGCGAGGGTTACTCGGGGGATCCTGCCTTGCGGCGCCAGCCTCGGGGGTCTTGAAATCCTGGGCTTCGGATCGGGGGTGTCACATGCGGCGGGCGGCGGTCGCGCGCCCTTGGCCCGGCGTCCTAGGACGCCGGGTGGCTAAGCAGAAGCAGACCGATAATGGCGTGCGGCATGTGCATCGTGCCGCAAACGGTAAGCGCGCCATCCGCCCCGGTCAAGCCGCATCCCGCCGCAGGATTCCGCGGGGTGGGCAGGGTTGGCCTCTGCCCGCTGCAGGGCGTCCGCGGCGTGTACAAGGCGCCGGCTCCGGATCGCCTTGCCGCGCGGGCGAAGCCGCTTAGGTCCGTATGCCCACGGCGCCGGCGCTTCGTCCGGCGGAGGCGATTTGAGGGGAGGCGCACTTTGTATCATCCCACCAGGCGCACATTGCTGCGTTCGGTCGGCGCCGCCGCCGGGTCGGCGGCGGTCTACCGGACCATGGACGCGCTCGGCATGCTGGGGCCGGGCGGCGCCCATGCCGCGGCGCTGGACCTTCCGCCCGGGTCCGGCAAGGGCGGACGGGTCGTCATCCTGGGCGCGGGGGTCTCGGGCCTTGCGGCGGCGTGGGAGATGTCGCGGGCCGGCTGGCACTGCACGGTGCTGGAAGCCACGGAACGCGCCGGCGGCCGCAACCTGACGGCGCGCGGCGGCGACGTGCTGACCGAGCGGGGCATGCGCCAGGAGGTCTGCTTCGACCGGGAGGATCATCTTTACGCTAATCTCGGCCCGGCGCGCATTCCCTACCATCACCGCACGGCGCTCGGATACTGCAAGGCGTTCGGCATCGATCTCGAAGTCTTCACCAACGATAACCGGGCCGCCTTCTTCCACAACCGCGAGCGCTTCGGCGGCCGGCCGGTCGCCGGCCGGCGGGTGTTGACCGACATGCGGGGCTATGTTGCGGAACTGCTCGCGAAGGCGGTGGACCGGGGCGCGCTGGACGCCGAACTGACTCCGGACGACAAGGAGCGCGTGCGCGCCATGCTCAAGAGTTTCGGCGGGCTGAAGGACGACCGCAGCTACGCCGGGTCGGACCGGGCCGGCTATCGGGGCGCGCAGGTCAACGCCGGGATGGCGGCGGGCGAGATCGAAGAGCGGCTTGATTTCCGCGAGCTGCTGGACGCCGATTTCTGGCAATACAAACTCCATTTCAGCCATTTCCTCGACCAGAACCCGACGCTGTTCCAGCCGGTCGGCGGCATGGACGCGCTTGTCCGGGCCTTTACGCAGCGGGTCGGCGGCCTCGTGCGCTACGGATGCGTCGTCGAACAGATCCGCCGGCAGGGCGACGGTGTCCGGATCGTCTGCCGCGGCCCGGACGGCGCGGAACAGGCCGTTCTGGCGGACTATGCCATCTGCACCATCCCCGCGCCGGTTCTGAAGGACATCCCGAACGACTTCTCGCCCGGCACCCGGGCGGCGCTCGACTCCCTCGATTTCGTCGAGGCGGTGAAGGTCGCCTTCCAGGCCAGGCGGCGTTTCTGGGAGGAGGACGCGGCGATCTACGGCGGCATTTCCTGGACCGACAGCGACATCACGCAGGTCTGGTATCCGTGCAACGGCTACCACCGGCCCAAGGGCGTCCTGGTCGGCGCCTATATCTGGAGCCGGAAGCCGGGGCTGCGCTATTCCGCACTGTCCGCGCCGGAACGCCTCCGGGCGGCGCTGGCCGAAGGCGCATCCCTGCATCCGGGATACGCCGGCGAGATGGAATGCGGGATCAGCCGCGCCTGGCTCAACGTTCCCTTCCAGAAGGGCGGATGGCCGCGCCGCAATCCGGACGCCGCGGCGGCGCTGCGCCGGGGCGACGGACCGTTCCATTTCGCCGGCGATCAGGTGACGGCGCTGCCGGGCTGGCAGGAGGGCGCCCTGCTCGCCGCCCACGCCGCCGCCGGGGCGATACACGACCATTTCACCGTCCGATGAACCGGCGCGCGGGCGCGGCCGGCCGGCGGCCGTCTAGATCGCGCCTGTCTCCCGCAGCGCCGCGAGGTCTTCGGCGCTGTAGCCGACGGCGGAAAGCACCTCATCCGTATGCTGGCCGGTTTCGGCCTGCCCCGTCGGCGGCAGCGCGGGCGTTTCGCTCAGCCAGACCGGCGCTTGCGCCACCATGGCCGGGCGGTCCGTGCCCGGCCAGGCGACCGGATGGAGCAGGTCGAGCGCCCGGACCTGGGGATGGTCCAGCGCCTCCTGCGGCTTGAGCACCGGGCCGGCCGGGATATGGGCGGCGGCCAGCGCGTCCAGCGCCTCGTCGCGGGTCCGTTCGGCGCACCAGGCCGCCATGCGCTCCGACAGGACCGCGCCGTTGTCGCCGCGCGCGTCGTCGGTGGCGAAGCGCTCGTCCTCGAGCCATTCCGGCTCGCCCATCAGGTCGGCCCAGCGCTTGAACAGCGGGTTGCCGACAGTGTGGACCACGATGAAGCCGTCCTTCGTCTCGAACAGGTCGGTCGGGCCGGAATTGAAGGCGCGGTTGCCGATCGGGCCCCGGTCCAGCGCCCGGGCCGACTGTTCCGTCAGCATGTAACCGTTGAACGCGGTGGCGGTCGCCAGCAAGGCGCCGACGACCTCCTGGCCTCGGCCGGAGCGCTGCTTCTCGATCAGCGCCATGGCGACGCCGAAGGCCGCGTGCAGGGCGGTGCCGAAATCGACAAACGCGACCGGCGCGCGCCAGGGCCGGCCCGGCTCGCCCGTCAGGTAGATCGAGCCGCACATCGCCTGGCCGACGCTGTCGAAGCCGGGGCGCGTGGCCCACGGCCCGTCCTTGCCGTAGGACGACAGGTTGGCGAGGATGATGTTCGCCTTGACCGCGCGCAGGCTTTCATAGTCCAGCCCCATGCGCGCCATGGTCTGCGGCGGCAGGTTGGCGATGACGACGTCGGCCGTGCCGACCAGCCGCTCCAGCACGGCCCGGCCCGCCGGCTTCATCGGATCGAGGGTGATCGAGCGCTTGTTGCGGTTCATCTGCAGGAACATGGCGCCCTCGCCGGGCTGCCCGTCGGCGCGCATCGTGACGGGCAGTACGAAGCGGTCCTCGCTGCCGCCGCGTTTCTCGACCCGGATCACGTCGGCGCCGAAATCCGCCAGCAGGGCGCCGACATAGGGCCCGGCGATATAGCGGCCGAAGTCCAGCACCCGAATTCCGTCCAGCACGCCCGGCATCCATCGCTCCCTTCATCCGTCCGGCCCCGTTTGTCCTGCGGGAGAATGCGCCGCCGGCCCCGTCGGTTCCAGCAGTTTTTCCGTCTCCCCCGTCGCGGCGAGCCGGGCTTCCGGCGGAGCGGGATCGAACGATGCAGCCCCTTCGTCGAATGCCGCTGCATCTTGCCATCGGGTATGGCAACGCTATTGTTTCCGCCCGATGGACCGAACGGCGTTCGGGGCTGCCCCGGCACCGGGTCGGGACTGGTCCCTGTGGCGGAATTGCCCCTGTGGCGGAATTGGCAGACGCGGCAGACTCAAAATCTGTTGCCGGCAACGGCGTGGGAGTTCGAGTCTCCCCGGGGGCACCATTCGAGGCACCATTCAGGGCGCGTCATCGGGAAGACAAAGGCGGGCGCAGACGGTAGGACGCATTCGCCGGCGCGGTTCTGCGGGACCGGAAGGCCGAGCTTGCGGATCGGCCGGGCGCATGATCCGATAGGGACGGAGGAACGAAAACATGTCTCAGACGGCCGAAGCGTCGTTGGTCGGCGACGGATTGAGGGTCGAAGGCAATATCGACTCGGAGGGCGACCTGCTGGTCGAAGGCGAGGTCCAGGGCGACGTGGCCGTCCGCAAGCTGACGGTCGGGCCCAGCGGCAATGTCGAAGGCAAGGTCGTCGCGGAAGAAATCATGGTCCACGGCGGGCTGACCGGCGGGATCGTCGCGCGGGTCGCGACGCTCTCCCGGACGGCGAGGGTCGACGGCGACGTCGAGTATGAGAGCCTGTCGATCGAGAACGGCGCCGAGTTCGAGGGGCGCTGCACCCGCAAGGGCAAGGCCGGGAGCGCCCAGCCGACCTTGATGGAGGCCGCCGGGGCCGGCTCCCGGTAACCGCGCGGCCGGCGAACGGCCCCGTAGCTCAGCGGATAGAGCACAGGATTCCTAATCCTGGTGTCGCAGGTTCGAGTCCTGCCGGGGTCGCCATGCCGGATTGCCGCCGATCCCGGTTCCGCGCGCACGGACAGCCCATGACCGCGTCTCCCACGGCCGGATCGCCCCGCCGGCTCCCCGGCCATTCCCTCCATCCCGAAATCCTGCGCGAATACGATGTCCGCGGCATCGTCGGCGAGACGCTCTTTCCGTCGGATGCGCGGGCGCTCGGCGCCGCCTTCGGCGCGCTGATCGGCCGGGAGGGCGGGTCGACCGTATGCGTCGGCTGGGACGGCCGGCACAGTTCGCCGGCGCTGCGCGACGCCCTGATCGACGGGCTGACGGCAAGCGGCCGGCGCGTCCTCACGGTCGGGCGCGGCCCCACGCCGATGCTGAATTTCGCGCTGCACGACCGCGGCGCCGATGCCGGCGTCATGGTCACCGGCTCGCACAATCCCGGCGCCCATAACGGTTTCAAGATGACGTTCGGGCCGGGCTGCGGCGGCGGCCGGCCGGTGTTCGGCGACGAGATCCGGGAACTGGGCCGGATCGCGGCGGCGGGAATCGAGGCGGCCGCCGCGCCAGGCGATATCGCCGCTATCGACGTGGCAGACGCCTACGCCGATCGCCTGGCTGCCGAAGCGGCCGGCGGCGACCTGTCGCGCCTCACCGTCGTATGGGATTGCGGCAACGGCGCGGCGGGAGAGATCGCGGCCCGGCTGACCGCCCGGCTCGCTGGCGCCCACCGTCTGCTGTTCGCCGAAATCGACGGCGACTTTCCGAACCATCATCCCGATCCCACGGTCGCGGCCAATCTCGCCGACCTGCAGGCGGCCGTTATGCGGGAAGGCGCGAACGTCGGAATCGCCTTCGACGGCGACGGCGACCGGATCGGCGTCGTCGACGACAGCGGCGCGATTCTGTGGGCCGACCAGGCGATGGTCTATTTCGCCGCCGACCTGCTCGGGGCGAGGCCGGGCGCGCGCATCATCGCCGACGTCAAGGCGAGCCGGGTCTTCTTCGACGAGGTGGCCCGGCTCGGCGGCAGGCCCGAGATGTACCGGACCGGCCACTCCCTCATCAAGAACCGGATGCGCGAGACCGGCGCGCCGATGGCCGGCGAAATGAGCGGCCACCTCTTCTTCGCTGACCGCTACTACGGCTTTGACGATGCGCTCTACGCCGCGGTGCGCCTGCTGCGGATCCTGGCCGGCGACCCGGCGCCGCTCTCGGCCTTCCGCGCCGCCCTGCCGCCCGTTTTCAATACGCCGGAAATCCGTATCCCGGTCGACGAGGCGCGGAAATTCGCCATCGTCGAAGCCGTCCGTGCGCGGCTCGAAGCGCAGGGCGCCGATTTCGCGGACATCGACGGCGTCCGCACGGAGACGAAAGACGGCTGGTGGCTGCTGCGGGCGTCCAACACCCAGGCCGCCCTGTCGCTGCGCGGCGAAGCCTTGACCGAGGCGGGCCTTGCACGGCTTGTCGATGGCCTGCGCGGTATTCTGGCGGACGAAGGCGTCGATCTGCCGCCGATTTAGCCTGCGCCCGCTCCGCGCGGCAGGGCCGAAACCAGCAGGGCAAGAGTCAGGACCGCGCCGCCAGCCAGGTTGATCCAGCCCGCTTCGGCGATGGCCTCCGGCGGCAGGAGCAGGGCGAGGCCGGCGATGCCGATCGCAAGGCGCATGGCCGTGCCCAACGGCTTCAAGGCATAGCCGGCCAGCGCGCTCGTCACCGCTGCGACGCCGAGAACCGCCGTGGCCGCCGCCAGCAGGACGGCGACCATATCCCCTTGCATCAGCAGCGTCGGCGACAGCACGAACAGGAAGGGCACGACATAGGCCGGCCAGCCGAACCGGACCGCGCTCAGCGCCGTCGCCATCGGCCCGGCGCCGGACAGGTTCGCGGCGGTGAAGGCGGCAATCGCAACCGGCGGCGTGATCATGGAGAGCATGCCGAAATACAGCACATACATGTGCGCAGCGATCGGCTCGACGCCCAGCTTGATGAGCGGCGGGGCGGCGAGCGCGGCGAGCAGGAAATAAACGCCGGTCGTCGGCATGCCCATGCCGAGCAGGATCGACACGCCGGCGGTCAGCAAGAGCAGCAGGAACAGGCTGTTCTCGCCGAACTGGACCAGCACGAAGCCGAGGCCGAAGCTCAGGCCCGAGCGGTCCAGGATGCCGATGATGATGCCGGCAGCGGCCGTGATCGCGACGATGTCGACGACCATGTAGCCGGTATCGCGCAGGGCGGTCAGGATCGCCGGCGCGGTCAGCCGGCGCGCGCCGTAGCCGACGAATAGCGCCATGGCGGCCAGGATCGCGCACGCCGCGAGCGCCGCCGTCTCGGCCGGCTGATTGAGGCTGAACAGCACGACGATGAGCACGGCAAAGGGCACGATCAGGAACCAGCCGCCGGCCAGAACCCTGCGCGCTGGCGGGATTTGATCCGGCTCCAGCGCCTTTACGCCGGTGCGCGCGGCCTCGAGGTCGGTATGGACGAACAGGGCGACATAGAACAGCAGCGCGGGGATAATCGCCGCCAGCACGATGTCCTGGTACGGCGCCTGCAGGAACTCGGCCATCAGGAAGGCCGCCGCGCCCATGATCGGCGGGGTGAGCTGCCCGCCGGTCGAGGCGACGGCCTCGATGGCGCCGGCCGCCCGCGCGCTGTAGCCGCCGCGCTGCATCAGCGGGATGGTGATGACCCCGGTCGAGGCGACGTTGGAAACCGCGCTGCCGGAGATCGAGCCGAACATGGCCGAGGCAGTGACGGCGATCTTGGCCGATCCGCCGCGGCTCCGCCCCATCAGCGCCGCGGCGATGTCGGTGAAGAAATCCGAACCGCCGGACAGCAGCAGCAGCCGGCCGAGCAGCACGAACACGGTGACGATGGTCACGCCGATGACAATGGGGCGGCCCAGCATCGCCGTCGAATCGAGGCCGACATAGCGGACCATCTCGGCCGCCGTCATGGTGCGGGCCTGCAGCTTGCCGTCGAAGACATCGCCGTACAGGCCGTACAGGATGAAAACCGCCACTACGAGCAGGAGGCTCACGCCGGTGGCGCGGCGCAGGGCTTCGACGGTGAGCGGCACCAGCACCAGGCTGACGATCAGCACCTCGTCCGGATAGTAGAAGGCGTCCTCCGTGAGCACCGGAAAACGGATGGCAAGCCACAGACCGGCGGCGAGGCTGGCGATGGCAATCGCCCGGTCGGCAATCGGCGCCGTCCGCCGGGTGCGCCCCCGTCGAAACGGGCGTCTCAGGAAGATCAGCGCGTTCGCCGCGCCGAGGACGACGGCGATCATCTGCTCGGTATAGAGCGACGAGAGGCCGGCAAGGCGCGGCAGGTCGGCGGCCCAGGCGACCGCCAGCGCCGAGATCAGGACGGCCAGGAAAGCGCAGAAATGCCGGACCGCCGGGGCGTCCTGCAATACGGTGTCGGCCGATCCGTCGGACGAACGGGCGTCGCCGCCGGACCGCATCTCCCGGTCGGGAGGCTGAGGTGCGGTTCCGTCAGGCGGGGCGCCGGACGCCTACTGCCGCCACATCCCTTTTTCGCGATAGAAGCGGATGGCGCCGGGATGGTAGTCGATGTCGACCTTTTTCGCCATGTCTGCTGCCTTGAAGCTGCGCCACAGCGGCACCGCAGCGCGCAGGTCGCCGGCCCGCTCATGCATGGCTTTCGCGACCCGGTAGACGATGTCCTCTCCCACGTCCTTGTGGGCCCAGAGCGTGTAGTCGAAGGCCATGATATTCACGTCGCCGCTCAAGCCGGGCAGATTCGGATTGGCCTTCATCGTCATGACATAGGATTGCGGCAGGTGGCGGCGCATCCGGGCAACCGAATCGCGGTCGTCGTTGATCGGCAGGATGCGCAGCGCGCCCTGGGCGGCTTTCATGTCGCGCGTCGGCTTGGAGCCGACGGCGGCGATCGCGGCATCCAGCGTGCCGCGCTTGAAGCCGTCCCACATGCGCGGGAAATTGGGCACCTGAACGAAATTCCAGCCGACCGTGCTGACATTGAGGTTGGCGGCCGTGCCGAGCAGCAGATAGGTGCCCAGCGCCCGCTGCTTGAAGCCGGGCAGGCGCTTGCCCTTGAGGTCGGCGAAGCTCCCGATGCCGGATTTCTCGCTGACGAAATAGGCGACGCGGAACGGCATCAGGGTGGCGACCATGCGCAGGTTCGGGTTCGGCCGGCCCTCCGACATGCCGGTGCCGTTGAGCGCGAAGGTCAGCTGGAAGATGTTCGACGCCGCGAACTCCAGTTTGCCGCTGTTGACGACCGGGATGTACTGCGAGGTGTTGGCGTAGGGCTGCGGGCGCATCTGCAGCCCGGCATGGGCGGAAACGACCTTGGCGATGGCCGCCGTGACCTGTGCGGTGGCGCCGCCCTTGGTCGTACCGATGCCGACGCTTTGCGCCTGGGCCGGGCCGGCGAGCGCCATCGCGCCGGCGAGCCATAATCCGGTCGCGAGCGTACCGGCAGTGTGCATCGATGACATAATCCGCATGGTCTCTTCCCTCTATTGCAGGCGTTCGTTCGCCCCGCGACCGGCCGGTTTTTCGGGCAGAATATAGCGCCGGCCGGGGTTCGCCAATGGCCTTCCGCCCGGTCCGGCGATAGCCCCTTTTGCCGCAATCGCGACTGTCCTCCGGCGTGCGCCAAGTTTTCGGCTTCAATCCTGTTGCGGAGAAGCTATATCTGGCCGCGGTTCGACCGGGGAGAAGGCCGGGCGGGCAGCGTGGACAGGCAACGGTTCGTTCGGTTTGACTCGTATTGCACCCTTCCTGGCGGGAATTGCAGTTTGTGCCGCATCGTTCGCGTCCCCGGTTCTCGCCTCGTCGGTCGATCGGGAATGCCGCGCCGGCGCGCCGGCCTTCCGCGGTGCGCACAAGTGGAACGACCGCCGACTGGAACTCGGCCGTCTGACCCTGTGGCAATCGTTTCGCAACAGCGTTCCCTGGCGCCTGACGGCCAACGGCATCGTGACCGGCCGGGGGCCGGTGCGGATCTCGCAGCGCGAACGCTACCGGCTGAAGAGTGTCCCGGCCGCCTGGCGGAAATACGGCAGCCTGATTCGCGCCGCATCCCGCAGATACGGCGTCCCGGCCGAACTCTTCCTGACGATCATCGTCAACGAATCGGCTCTCAAACCGCGCGCTTTCCAGACCTATCGCGGCTATATCAGCGATGAAGAGACTCCCGACCGTATTTCGGTCGGACTCGGCGCGATCCTGATCAGCACCGCGCGGTATCTGCTCCGCGACCCTTCGATCGATCGTGCGTGGCTTGAGGATCCGGCCAACAACATCCGCATGATCGGGAAGTATCTGAACTGGCAATACCGCCTGACCGGTTTCGATCCGCCGAAGGTGGCGGCCGCCTACAACGCCGGTGGCCTGCATCCGGAGAACGGGCGGAAAAACCGCTGGAAAATGCGCAACCATCCGATCGGCCGCTCGGTCTATATCGATCTGTTCGTCGCGGTATTCGACGAGGCGATCCGCTACCTCGCCAAGCACCCCTCCCGGCCGCGGGAAAGTTTCGCCGCCCTGTTCGCCAGGGATTCGATCGTCGCGACCTGCGCGCGGAGGCCCGTATACGAGCGCCGGCACCCGCTCCGACAGGCGGCTGTGCGTCAGCCGTTGGCGCACGAGATCGGCAGCGAAGCGGTGCCCGCCGGCGGCCGGACCGGCCGCGGCGTCGGCGAGGGCAGGGGGGCCGAGGGCCTCTCCGGAGATCTCCCGGGGGATTTCCTGGCCCGGCTGTCGCGCCATCAGCAGGCCCGCATCGCGCTGCAATCGCGCATATCGGGCCTCGTTCCGGACGATCCGGCCTTTCGCGTGGCGCCGAAGGGCCGGCGGGTGCGATAAAGCGCCGTCCGGCGCGGCTTCACCCGCCGCAAGCGCGATCCCTTTCCAGTTTCACCAGGCGCATCCGCTCGCGCACGATGCGCGCCTTGCGCCGGATCCGGGCGTTCGGCCGGTCCGGCCGCCAGCGCAGGGGGCCGGGCAGCGTGCTGGCAAGCAGTGCCGCCTGGTCCGGTGTCAGGCGGCCGGCGGCGCGGCGGAACCAGGCCCGGGCGGCCGCTTCCGCGCCGTAAATGCCCGGTCCCCATTCGGCGACGTTGAGATAGGTTTCCAGTATCCGCCGTTTTCCCCACATGGCTTCGATCAGCACCGTGAAACCGGCCTCCAGGCCCTTGCGAATGAAGGACCGGTGCGGGGTCAGAAAGACGTTCTTCGCGGTCTGCATCGAGATCGTGCTGGCGCCCCGGCGGAACCCGCCGGTCTCCTCGAAATCCTTCAGCGCTTCCCGAATCTCGCGCCAGTCGAAGCCCGTGTGGCTGCAGAACCGGCTGTCTTCCGCGGCGATGGCCGCGCGGACGAGATGCGGAGAAATCCGGTCGAGGGACCGCCACCGCCACCGGGCCGGCCGGGCGTCGCGGCGCTGCACCGCCCGCAGCACCATCAGCGGCGTGTGGGCCGGCGGCACGGCCCGGTACACCGCCACGGAGGCGACCGCCGACAGGCCGAAGGCGAGACCCGCGACGGCGGCGGCCAGCAGGAGCGCGCCGGCGATGCGCAGCATCAGGCGGGTCCGGTGCGGCCGCCCGCCCGCCCGAACGGGCCGTCGCGCGGAATTGCCGGCCGGTGTCCTGAAACGATCCCAGAAACGATCATGGCCGGCATTATCGCGGCGCGGCGCCTGAAGTCATCACGGAAGTGACGGCGCGGTCCGGTCCCGGCCTCACCAGGCCGTGAGCGCCGGCCGATACGGCGGACGCCGCCGGCCGATTGGGATAGAGTGGCAAACCGGCGCCCCGGAGCGAAGCCCCGAATGGAAGTGGGGCGCCGGACGGAGACTTTGCCATGATCCGAATTCGAGCCCCCTTTTCCGATACGGGCCGCCGGCCGCTTCTGATCGCCGCAATTCTGGTCGTCGCCGGCGCTTTCATCCCGATCGACGAGGGCGCCGTCGCCGACGCCCCGGCCTCCTGGAAGAGCGAATGGCCCAAGACCGACTTTTCGAACGCCATCGTCGATCTCGCCTCGATCCGTTCGGGCGGTCCGCCGAAGGACGGCATCCCGCCGATCGACGATCCCGAATTCACCACCGTCGGCCAGGCCGCCATGAAGGGCCTTGCGGGGCGGGAGCCGGTCATTTCCGTCGCGATCGGGGAAGACGCGCGCGCCTATCCGCTGCGCGTCCTGATGTGGCACGAGATCGTCAACGACACGGTCGGCGGCCGGCCGGTCTCGGTCACCTGGTGCCCATTGTGCAATTCCGCCGTCGTGTTCGACCGACGGCTGGGCGGGCGGGTACTCGACTTCGGCACCACCGGCAAGCTGCGCAATTCCGATCTCGTGATGTACGACCGCCAGACCGAGACCTGGTGGCAGCAGTTCCTCGGCCAGGGCATCGTCGGCAAGCTGGCCGGCAGCAAGCTGAAAATGCTGCCGATGCGGGTCGAGAGCTTCGAGCGGTTCGCCGGCCGCCATCCCGGCGGCAAGGTACTGATCCCCAATAACGAGGGCATGCGGGCCTACGGCCATAATCCCTATCGCCGCTACGATACCCGCAGCCGGCCCTATTTCCCGGTCGGCAGCCTGCCGGCCGGCGTGCCGCCGCTCGAGCGGGTCGTCGTGATCGGCAAACAGGCCTGGACGTTCAGCCTGCTGCGGGAAAAGCGCAAGGTGATTGCGGGCGCCTACGTCATAACCTGGGAGCAGGGGCAGGCGTCAGCCCTCGACAGCGCCGTGATCGCGGAGGGGCGCGATATCGGCAACGTCATCGTGCAGCGCAAGGGCGCGCGCGGCCAGTTGCAGGACGCCGTGCACGACGTCTCCTTCGCCTTCGCCTTTCATGCGTTCCATCCGGACGGGAAAATCCACAGCCTTCCGGCTGC
Source organism: Rhodospirillaceae bacterium (assembly GCA_009840595.1). GTDB lineage: Bacteria > Pseudomonadota > Alphaproteobacteria > Bin65 > Bin65 > Bin65. Next base: position 101,503 of record VXNK01000122.1, read on the forward strand.
CGAATAGCGCTCAGGCCGCGCTCGCCCGGGCCGCTGCGGCCATGTCGTCGCTCCGGTTGACCAGCGCGTCGTAGTCGGCGACCAGCGTGCGGGTGATCTCGCCGACGCTGAAGCGGTAGTCGTCGATCTCGCGTACCGGGGTCACCTCCACGGCGGTGCCGGTCAGGAACACCTCGTCGGTGTGCGCGAATTCCTCCGGCATGATCGCGCGCTCGACGATTTCGTAGCCGCGCTTGCGCGCCAGGTCCATGACCGTGCGGCGCGTGATGCCGTCGAGGAAACAATCGGGAACCGGCGTATGCAGCACGCCGTTCTGCACCAGGAAAATGTTGGCGCCCGTCGCCTCGGCGACCCGGCCGCGCCAGTCGAGCATCAACGCATCGTTGTAGCCGGCGGCCTCGGCGGCGTGCTTCGAGAGCGTGCAGATCATGTACAGGCCGGCGGCCTTGCTGTCGGTCGGCGCCGTCGCCGGGTCCGGCCGGCGGTATTTGCCGACCGTCATGCGGATGCCCTGAAGGCGAGCCTCCGGCGTGAAATAGGCCGGCCATTCCCAGGCCGCGATGGCGAGGTTGGTCTTCGTCTGCTGGGCCGAAACGCCCATCATCTCCGACCCGCGCCACGCGACGGGGCGGACATAGCCGTCGACGATGCCCTGCTTCCTCACGACCAGCCGGCAGGCCTCGTCGATTTCGGCGACCGACCAGGGGATTTCGAAATCGAGCAGCCTGGCGGAACTGTGCAGCCGTTCGGTATGCTCGGTCAGCTTGAATATCTCGCCGCCATAGACGCGCTCGCCTTCGAAGACGCAACTGGCATAGTGCAGACCGTGGGTCAGCACATGCACGTTGGCCTCGCGCCAGGGGATCAGTTCCCCGTTGAGCCAGATCGGGCCGTCGCGGTCGTGAAACGGCGGCGTGGACATTCGCTTGAGCCTCCCGTGGGCAGCCCGCGCGGCTACGGCCCTGCGGCAGCGGCCGCGCGGTCGCTGCAACGGATGGCCTTTACCGGCAAAACGGGTTAGATTCTTTCAACAAAAGGGCGCGCTCGGTAACATTGTTAGGAAAACGAGTCAACGATGGCCAACGTCACACCGCCGGAAAATCGGCGCGCCGGCCGGGGCGGCAACGCGCCGTTCCAGCGCGGCCGTTCCCTGCGCGCCGCCGTTCGCCGGCTGGCCGCCACGCAGGCCCGCCACCGGGTCCGCCACCGGGTCCGCCACCGGGCCCGCCACCGGGCCCACTACCGGGCCCACTACCGGGACTGACGGGGTAACGGCAATGGAAGACGGCGACGCCCATATCCTGGTCGTGGACGACGACCGGCGTCTGCGCGACCTGCTGTACCGCTTCCTTGCGGACAACGGCTTTATGGTCGATACGGCGGCTGACGCGGCGGAGGCCCGGCGGAAGCTCGAGTCCTTCGCCTTCGACCTGCTGATCGTCGACGTGATGATGCCCGGCGAATCCGGCCTGTCGCTGACCGAAGGCCTGCGCCGCCGATCATCGGTGCCGATCCTCATGCTGAGCGCGATGGGCGAGGCCGAGGACCGGATCGCCGGGCTCGAGCACGGCGCCGACGACTATCTGCCCAAGCCCTTCGAACCGCGCGAACTCCTGCTGCGCATCCGGACGGCGCTGCGCCGGCAGCGCACGGATTCGGCGAATGTCGCGAGCGCCCTGTCTTTCGGGCCGTGCCTGTTCGACATGCGCCGTCTGGAGCTGACGCGCGGCGGCGCCCGGGTCCGGTTGACCGAGACCGAGGCGCGGGTGCTGAAGGTTCTGGCCGGGCGGGCCGGCGAGCCGGTGGCGCGGGACACGCTGACCGAGGAGGGCGAACTGGAAGGCAGCGCACGGGCGATCGACGTCCTGATCACCCGGCTGCGCCGCAAGGTGGAGCCCGATCCCCGCGATCCGCGCTATCTGCAAACGGTGCGGGGCAAGGGCTACGCCCTGGTGCCGGACTGACGGAAGGCGCACCGGGATGCCTGTTTCCGACGACCGGGTCCAGTCGCCGTTGCGCCGTTTGCTACCGCGCAGCCTGCTCGGCCGTTCCCTGCTGATCCTCGGCCTGCCGATCATCGCGGTCCAGTTCATCTCGCTCTGGTTCTTCTACGACAGGCACGTCCAGAATGTGTCGCGCCGCATGGCGCAGAATCTGGCGAACAACATCCAGCTCGCCCTCAATCACATGCAGGATTACCAGGCGGCGGAAGACACGTCGTGGATCCTGTCGGAACTGCGGTCCGGGCAGGGCCTGCGCATCGTTCTGCGCAAGGGGCAAACCCTCGAAGGCCTGGAAAGCCGGAACATGGGCGGCCAGACGGGGCGCGAAGTGCTGCGCCAGTTCCGGGGCGCCCTGTCGGCGGATTTCGTCATCGACGGCGATTTCGACGACCGCAACTTCCGGGTCCGGGTCGCGGCGCCGGGCGGCATCCTGGATATCGTCGCATCGAAGAAGAAGCTGTGGCCGATCACGACCGAACTCTACGTTGCCTGGTCGATCGGCACCGCGATCGTCCTGCTCATCATCGGCGGCCTGTTCATGCTGAACCAGGTCCGGCCGATCCGGGAGCTGGCGGCGGCCGCGGACCGGTTCGGCAAGGGCCGGGACGTGCCCGACTTCAAACCCTGGGGCGCCACCGAGGTGCGCCAGGCCGCGACCGCCTTCCTGATCATGCGCGAAAGAATCCGGCGCCAGATCGACCAGCGCACGGAAATGCTGGCCGGCGTATCGCACGATCTGCGCACGCCGCTTACCCGCCTGAAGCTCGCCCTCGCCCTGGAGCCGGACAGCCCGGAAACCGCGGAGCTCCGCCGCGATGTCGACGAGATGGAGCGGATGGTCGAGGAATACCTCGCCTTTGCCCGCGGCGAAAGGCTGGAGCAGGCGGTCGAGGCGAACCTCAATGCGCTGGTGCACGACGTCGTCGCCAGGGCGCGCGACGACGGCGCCCGCATCGAACTGGAACTGCCGTCCAGCCTTAAGGCGACCGTGCGGCCGAACGGCTTCAAACGGGCGCTGACGAACATCGTCCGCAATGCCGTGCGCTTCGCCGGCGAGGTCAGGGTCGGCGCCGGCCGCCGCGCGGGCATGATCGTGGTCTTCGTCGACGACGACGGCCCCGGCATCCCGGAGGGCGAACGCGACGACGCCTTCAAGGCATTCCACCGGCTCGACGACGCCCGCAACCGCGATGCCGGCGGCGCCGGCCTGGGGCTGACGATCGCGCGGGACATCCTGCGCGGCCACGGCGGCGACGTCATCCTGTCCGATTCGCCGATGGGCGGGCTGCGCGCGGTCCTGCGCTTTCCGGTCTAGACCGGATGCCGCAGTCGCGGAGCGATGCCATGCGGATCGACGGGCGATGCCACTGCGGCAATCTCGGCTTTGCGCTCGAAACGGCCCTGACTTGGGAAACCCTCCGGCCGCGTGAGTGCGACTGTTCCTTCTGCCGCGCCCATGCCGCGCGCTGCGTCTCCGATCCGCAGGGCCGGGCGGCGATCTTCGTGGCGGATCCGGACCGTCTCGTCCGCTACCGCTTCGGCCTGCGGACGGCGGCGTTTCTGCTGTGCGGCAACTGCGGCGTCTATATCGGCGCCTACGCGGAGGAAGAGCAGGGCGGCTTCGCGACCCTCAACCTGCGCGCCACGGCGCATCGCGACCGGGCGGGCGCCGCGACCTCCTACGGCCACGAGACCGCGGAGGGCCGCCGCGCGCGCCGCCGCAAACGCTGGACGCCGGCCGAACTGCGCCTCGGGGCAGCGCCGCCGGACGCGCCCGGAACCGCATAGGCCCGGCGGGTGCTACCCGGCGCCGCTACTCGGCGGCGACGGCCCCGAGGTGCAGTTCGTCCGGCCTCAGGCCTTCCTGTTCGCAGGTCGGGGCGGCGTCGAGCACCGTGGCGCGCTGGGCGTCGCGCGGCCAGCGCAGGTCGTCGTAGGGCAGGCCGCGGTGCATGGTGCAGCGGTTGTCCCACATCACCATGTCGCCGGCGCGCCAGCGGTGGCTGTAGACGAACCGGCGCCGGGTCGCGTGGTCCATCAGCCGCTGCAGCAGGGCTTCGGCCGCGTCGTCCGCCATGCCGTCGATCCGCCCGGCATGGGAGGCCAGATAGAGGCCGGTGCGGCCGCTGTAGCCGTGATGGCGGACCATCGCCTGCGGCACGGCCGGCATGGCGGTCTTTTCTTCCTCCGACATCTCGAAGCCCTGGCGCGCCCGGGAGTAGGCGATGGCATGGCGCGCGATGCGGCCATCGATCTGCGCTTTCAGGTCGTCGGGCAGGGCGTCCCACGCCGCGCGCATGTCGGCGAACTCGGTCTGGCCGCCGACCGGCGGAATCGCACGCATGTACAGCAGCGAGGCCTTGGCCGGCACTTCCTTGAAGGAACTGTCGGTGTGCCAGAGCTGGTTGCCCGTCTGGAAGGCGCGCAGGCGGCTGTCCGCGCCCCAGATCGCGCCGTCCGGCATCAGGTTCGATACGTCGGCGATATCCGTCAGCACCCGCGGTTTGACGCCGTCCAGATCGACGATCATCGACGGATCGATCGGCCCGAAGCGCCTGGCGAACGCGACATGCTGCTCCTGGGTCATCCGCTGATCGGGGAAGATCAGCACGGCGAATTCGTGGAAAGCGTCTTCGATGGTCCGCCAGTCCGCCGCCGACAATGGCTTCGACAGGTCGGCGTCGCCGACCTCGGCGGCAAAGGTCTCGGTGACCGGCCAGATTTCAACCGTCATCGCTCGTGTCCCAACCTTGCGCTCCCTGCCGCGGGCGCCGGGCAACGATAGCGCCGGCCGGATCGCAGGCGCAAGGTCCGGCCTGGATACGCCCGGGGCCGCTGCGCGGTCCGTCATGTCTTCCCGTCATGTCGCCCCGCCGGGCGCGTGCCGGGCTTGCTTCTGGGCGGCCGCCGGGGCGCCCTGTATGCTTGCCGCCTCACCGGACCCGAAAATGGAGGCCACCCGTGATCAAGAGCCACAATCCCGCCGGTATCGCCGGGCCGTTCGGCCACTACGACCATGGCGTCGAGGCGGTGGACGTTTCGCGGCTGCTGCATGTGTCCGGCCAGGTCGGCGTCGCGCCGGACGGCTCGATCTCCGACGATCTCGAAGCGCAGATTGAGCAGACCTGGCTCAATATCGAAACCGTGCTGGCCGAAGCCGGCATGACGACCGCCAACGTCGTGCGCACCGTCACCTATATTCTCGACGCATCCGCGGTGCCGCTGCTCGCCGCCGCGCGGCGCAAGCATCTCGGCCCGGACTGCAGGGCCGCGTGGGCGGCCGGCGGCAGGGGGGGGGGGGGGGGGCCGCGGCGTGCGCGGGCGAGCGGACCCGGACGGGGGGGGGGGGGGCGCGCGGT
>VXNK01000048.1 GCA_009840595.1 Rhodospirillaceae bacterium
CCCGGGGGGCCGGGGGGGGCTGCGCGGGGTCGCGGCGGGGGGGTCTGCCACTGGAGTGTGTGCGGGCGGCGCGGGGCGGGCGCTCCGCGGCCGACGGCTCGACGGTCTCGGGATCGAGATCGACCAGCCAGGCCAGCGCCCGGCGCAGGGCCGCCTCGCCGCCGTCGCGCCTGATGTCCGTCGGCATCGGCCCGTGGGCGAGGTCCGGAACGCCGGCCTTCATCAGCAGCGCCAGTATGTTGCCGGCGTCGCTGTAACCCAGATAGGTCTTCTCCAGGGCCGGCGGACCGAGCGCGCCTTCGATATGCGGCAGGAGCCGGCTGGCGCCGTAGCCGCCGCGGGCGAACCAGACGGCGTCGACTGCGGGATCGTTGGCGACCTCCAGGAACGCAGCGGCGCGCTCCCGGTCGGTGCCGGCGAAATGGCCCGACGACAGGAAGCATTGCGGATGGAACACCAGCTCCGGCCGCTGGGCGAACGGCCGGTTCCCGAACTGGGCCGCCGCAATGGCCTTGACCCATTCGACCAGGGACTGGTCTATGCGGTTGCTCGGCGCGACGATGGCGATACGCATACCCGAATGACCCGGACCGGAGAGCCCCGATCCTATTTCCTGTGCGGCATCGGCGGCAGCGGGATGCTGCCGCTGGCGCTGATCCTACAGGCGAAGGGCCACCGGGTGGAAGGGTCGGACCGTTCGCTCGACGCCCTGCCCGGCGCCCTGCCCGACGCCCTGCCCGGCGCCTTGCCTGACGGGAGCCGGACGCGCGCAAAGTTCGACGATTTGCGCCGGCGCGGCATCCGCCTGCACCCGCAGGACGGCAGCGGCATCCGCCGGGCCGACCAGATTTTCGTCGCCTCTGCGGCGGTCGAAGACAGCGTGCCCGACGTCGCCGCGGCCCGGCGCGCCGGCGCCCGGCGGATGACCCGGCCCGAGCTGCTCGCCGAACTGTTCAATGCCGCGCCGCAGCGCATCGGCGTCGCCGGGACCAGCGGCAAATCCACCGTCACCGGCATGATCGCCTGGATCCTGCACCGGGCCGGCCGCGACCCGACGGCGATGAACGGCGCGGTGATGAAGAACTTTGCGAGCGTGGACGATCCCTTCGCCAGCGCGCTGGCGGGAGCGGGCGATATCTTCGTCAGCGAAGTGGACGAGAGCGACGGCTCGATCGCCCTGTTCGATCCGACCGTTGCGGTGCTGACCAACATCTCCGAAGACCACAAGCCGATGGACGAATTGCGCAGCCTGTTCGGCGATTTCATCGGCAAGGCGGGCCGGATTGCCCTCAATTTCGACGATCCGGAAGTCCGGTCCATCGGCGGAAGCCTGACCACGGGCCGGCAAACGCGTTTCAGCCTGCAGGATGGAAGCGCCGACCTTTCCGCCGACCGGGTCGAACCGGCGCCGGACGGCATCGGCTTCCGGCTGCTCGTCGGAGGTGTGCCGGCCGGGCGGCGCGTCGCCCTGCCGGTGCCCGGCGTCCACAATGTCGCCAACGCGCTCGCCGCGATCGGCGCGGCGGCGGCGTGCGGCGTTCCCGCAGCGCAGGCGGCCGGGCATCTGAACGGATTTACCGGACTGCGACGCCGCCTGGAGATCGTGGGAACGGCCGGCGGCGTCACCGTGATCGACGATTTCGGCCACAACCCGGACAAGATCGCCGCCACCCTGGACACGCTGCACGCCTTCCCCGGCCGGCTGCTGATCCTGTTCCAGCCCCACGGCTTCGGTCCGCTGCGCAACATGCGCCGGGGCTTCGTCGACATGTTCGCCGGGAAACTGGATCGCGAAGACGTGCTGCTGATGCCCGAGCCGGTCTATTTCGGCGGCACCGTGACAAGGGACATTTCCAGCCGCGACATCGTGCAGGACATCGCGGCCGCCGGGCGCCAGGCCGAAGCCTTCGGCGACCGGGCGGCCTGCGGCGACCGGCTGCTCGAACTGGCCGGACCGGGCGACCGCATCGTCGTCATGGGCGCGCGGGACGATACGCTGACGGACTTCGCCCACGGGCTGTTGAAGCGGCTGGACCCGTGACCGCTCCCGTAACCGTCCCGGACGACCGCATCCTGATTGCCGGCGCCGGCCTGGGCGGGCTGACCGCCGCGCTTGCCCTGATCCGGCGCGGCTTCCGGGTCACGGTGCTCGAACAGGCGCCGGCGCTGGGCGAAGTCGGCGCCGGCGTCCAGATCGGCGCCAACGGCATGTGCGTGCTGGACCATCTCGGCCTGCGGCAGGCGCTCGAACCGCTGGCCTGGCAGCCCGAAGGCAAGCGCATCTACCACTACCGCACCGGCGAAAGCTGGCCGCTCTACGATCTCGGCGCCGACTCCGTCGAGCGCTATGGCTTTCCCTATTGCATGTTCCACCGGGCCGATCTGCACGCGGTGCTGGCGGACGCCGTCTCCGCGGCGCAGCCGGACGCGATCCGGCTCGATGCGGCACTCGCCGGGGCCGAGCAGGACGGCAGCCGCGCCATCGCGATTCTGGACGGCGGCGAGCGGGTTTCCGGCGCGGCGCTGATCGGCGCCGACGGCATCCATTCGGCCGTCCGCCGCGCCCTGTTCGGCCCGGACGATCCCCGGTTCACCGGTATCGTCGCCTGGCGCGGCGTGGTCCCGGCCGCCGGCCTGCCGCCGCAACTGCTGGCGCCGAACAGCGCCATCTGGATCGGCCCGGGCGGCCATTGCGTGCACTACCGGCTGCGCAACGGCGACCTGATGAATTTCGTCGGCGCCGTCGAGCGCAGCGACTGGCAGGTCGAAAGCTGGAATGTGCCCGGTTCGGTCGCGGAGTGCCTGCGCGATTTCGACGGCTGGAACGACGCGCTTCGGAGCCTGATCCGGGCCATTCCGGCGCCGTACAAGTGGGCCCTGCATGTCCGCGAGCCGATGGACGCCTGGTCGAAGGGGCGGATCACCCTGCTCGGCGACGCCTGCCACGCCACCCTGCCCTTCCTCGCCCAGGGCGCCAACCACGCCATCGAGGACGGGCTGGTCCTGGCCCGCGCGCTGGAGGCCTTCGGCGACGTCGAGACCGCCCTGAAGCGCTACGAGGCGGCCCGGCTGGAGCGCACGGCGCGCATGGTGCGCGGCTCGGCCGCCAACGCGGCGCGCTTCCACAATCCGAAGCTGGCCGACCCGGCCGAGACGGCGCGCATCGCCCGCGAGGAGTTCGACCCGGCCGCCGTCGCGGAGCGCCACGACTGGCTGTTCGAATACAACGCGCTGACGGCGGCGATCTAGGATGGGATGCGCGGCGCCTGCCGCAGAGCATTCGGATGTGGACGGCGATCGTTTAATGGGTTAAGTAATCCGCATGGATGCCAATCTTGCCGGTCTGGTTGCACTCGGGGCGCTGATTATCGGCCTGTTCGCCTGGCTGCGGCAGGACATCCGCACTTTGCGCGACGAGGTGCGCAACGAGATCAGCGGTCTGCGCGGCGAGATGAACGAATTGCGCGACCGCGTGGCGCGCATCGAAGGACTGCTGGAAGCCGTCTTCATGCGCCGCGACCTGACGCCTCTGCCCGATCCGCCGTTGCCCGGCGGCCCGTCGCCGACATCCGAAGCCGCTTGAACCTGTCGGTCCTCCGAAAACCGCCCCGCCGCCGGCCATAGTCCCGAAGCGGCGGAGCGAAATGGCCGGCGTCTACTCGAAGCCCGCGCCCGGCGCCGGGGTGGCGGCGGGGGCGCCGAGTTTGCGGGCCCTTTCCCAGCCGCCGTGGCGCTCGATCAGGGCGCGCTGGTCGGCCTTGGCGCGGCGGTCGGTATCCTCGGGATCGACAATGCCGCGCAGCAGGGCCTCGTATTCGGCGAGGGTCGCGGCATGGGCCGGGTCGGGCGCCAGGTCGGCCGTTTCCTCCGGGTCGGCCTCGAGGTCGAACAGTTCCGGCGGATGGCCGACATAGTGGTGATACTTGTACCGGCCCTTGCGCAGCATGAAGCCGGCGCTGTTCGAACCGACGGCGTGGTATTCGGAGAAGACGACGCGCTCCGGATCGTCCGCCCCGTCGATCAGGGCGAACAGGGACCGGCCGGGCAGCGCCGCCTCTTCCTCCGTCGCCTCGAGGCCGACGCCGTCGATCACGGTCGGATAGAGGTCGACGAGGGTGACGGGCGTCGCCACGGTCCGGCCCGCCGGCACGTCCGGCCCGGCGACGATCATGGGAATCCGGCTCGCTTCCTCGTAGAGCACCGATTTGCCCCACAGGCCGCGCGCGCCGACATTGTCGCCGTGGTCGCTGGTGTAGACGACCCGCGTCCGGTCGCTCAGGCCGGTCTCGTCCAGCGCATCCAGCACCGCGCCGATCCGTTCGTCGACGAAGGTGCAGAGCGCGTGGTAGGCGGCGATCGCCAGCAGGCGCTCGTCCTCGCTCGCGAACTGGTCGTCGGTCTGCGAGAACCGCGCATGCTCCTCGACCCAGGGATGGCGCCTGTAGCCGCCCTGCGGATGCAGCTTCGGGAACGGCATGTCCTCTATCGGATACGGATCGAAATATTCCTGCGGCGCGACCAGCGGGAAATGCGGCGCGACGAAGCCGATATAGAGCACCCAGGGGCGCGGATAGTCGTGCTTCGCGGCTTCGCGCAGCCAAGCCGCCGCGTGGTCGGCGATCCGCATGTCGTAGCGGTTGTAGCCGCTCTCGCCGGGGCCGATCGTCTTGAGCATGCGGAAGCTGCCGCGCGTGTCGGGCAGCGGGTCGCGCTGCGAGCCCCAGACCATGCCGATGCCGTCATAGATGTGCATCGGCTCGATCTGCCGGTCGATGCCGTAGGGGTCCTCCTCCCGGCGGTAGTGCAGCTTGCCGATGGTGGCGTTGTACAGGCCTTCTTCCTGTAGCCGGTTCGGCCAGCCCTTCACTCGCCCGTCCCAGGCGATGGCGTTGTCCCAGTAGCCGATCTCGTGGACGTAGCGGCCGGTGGCGAAGCTCGCCCGGGCCGGCACGCAGATCGGGCTGTTGGTGTAGGCCGCGGTGAAGGCCGTGCCCCGCGCGGCCAGCCGGTCCATGTTCGGCGTCCGCACCCGTGGATGGCCGCTATGCCCCATGAAGCGCGGATCGTGCTCGTCCGACATGACGACGACGAGATTGTGCGGCGTCACGGCAGGCCCGCCCCTGCAACCCGTGCAGCGCCCGCCGCCGGCCGGGCGCACACCGGAATGCCGGTCATTCCGTCTCCTCCCGCCGCGCAAACGGCCCGGACGGTTCGGCTTCGACTTTCGCCAGGAGACGGTCGAGATAGCCGACGAGCCTCGAGCGCTCGTGCCTGTTCAGCGCTTCCGCCAGCCAGGCCTGGCGCCGCCGGCCGAGGATCAGGATTTCGCCATGGAGCCTCCGGCCGTCCCCGGTCAGCCGCAGCCGCGCCCGCCGCCGGTCGCTCGGGTGCGGCTCGCGCACGATATAGCCGGATTCGATCAGCTTCGGCAGCAGGCGGGAGACCTGCGCCTTGTCGATGCTGGCGTGCCGGGCGACGTCGCGCAGGGACAGGACGCCGAACTCGCCCAGAACGGCGATGGTGCGCCATTCGGCCAGCCCGAAGCCGTAGCGCGCCTGCAACTCGTCGTGCATCTGGCGGCTCAGCAGGGCGGAGAGCCGGTGCAGCCGGTAGGTGTAGAACTGTGTGACCGACGCCAGTTCGTCCGCGGCGCCCGGCGCAGCCGGCCGCTCCGGAGCAGGTTGCCGGTCGCCCTGGGGGGCATTTCCGCCTCGTCGTGCCGGGGCCATGGCTCTTCGTTCCTTAACCTCAGGTCTGTATGTTGACACACTTCGTTGTAATATCAACGTAACGGCCGGCGTTTTCCAGACTCTCCCTGCCTGCCCCGGAGACGCCGGGAAACGGCGGGAGACGCCGGGAGACACCGCCGCCCTGCCCCGCTGCCTTGCCCTGCCGGCATACGGCGGCCCGGCCGCGCCGGAAAGAAACCCCGGAAGAATAAGCCCACAAGAAAGAAGACGACCGCATGAACGATACCGCAAAACGCCGGCCCAACATCCTGTTCATCACTTCGGACCAGCAGCGCGGCGACTGCTACGGTTTCGAGGGGCGGCCGGTCAGGACCCCCCATCTCGACCGGCTGGCGGCCGAGGGCACGCGCTTTGCCGCCTGTATCACGCCGAACGTCGTCTGCCAGCCGTCGCGCGCCTCGATCCTGACCGGCCTGTTGCCGATGACCCACGGTGTGCACGACAACGGCATCTCCCTCGACCCGGAGACCGGCGAGGCCGGGTTCGCCGGGGCGCTCGCCGCCGCCGGCTACCGCACCGGCTTCGTCGGCAAGGCGCATTTCGCGACCTACAGCACCTTCGCGCCGACCGGCAGCCCGGAATGTATCGAGAGATCGAAGGATTTCGGCCCGGACTGGACCGGCCCCTATATGGGCTTCGGCCATGTCGACCTGATGCTGGTCGGCCACAACTGGTTTCCGGTCCGCAAGCCGCCCCAGGGGCTGCATTACGAGCGCTGGTATCACGCCGACGGGCAGGGCGACGCAAAGACGGACCTGTACTGGGGCGACTTCCGCGAGACCGGCGGGCTCGCCGCCCAGACCTGGAATTCGAAACTGCCCGAGGCCTGGCACAACAGCGCCTGGGTCGGCGACCGGACCATCGACTTCATCCGCGCCCGCAGCGGAGCCGACAGCGGCGCCCCCTGGTGCGTCTGGGCCAGTTTCCCGGACCCGCACCATCCGTTCGACGCGCCGGAGCCCTGGTGCACCCTGCACCATCCGGACGAGGTCGACCTGCCGGAGCACCGGACGCGCGATTTCGACCGGCGGCCCTGGTGGCACCGGGAAACGATCGAGAAGACGATCGAGGGCGAATTCGCGGCGCTCCGCACGCAGTACAGCCGCATTCCGCCGCAGACCGACCGGCAGTTGCGCCATCTGATCGCCAACTATTACGGCCAGATTTCCCTGATCGACCATCATGTCGGCCGCATCCTGATCGCCCTCGCCGAGAGCGGCCAGGCGGAGAACACCGTCGTCGTCTACTCGTCCGACCACGGCGACTGGCTGGGCGACCACGGCCTGATCCTCAAAGGCCCGATGCACTATGAGGGGCTGCTGCGCGTCGGGCTGATCGTGCGCGGGCCGGGCGTGCCGGCCGGCGGGGTCGTCGGCGATCCGGTCTCGACCCTCGACCTGCCGGCGACCTTCCTCGACTGGGCCGGCGCCGACTGGACCGATGCCTCCGGCCCCGACGACCGCCATTCGACCAGCCTGCGCCCACTGATCGAAAACGGCGCCCACAACGGCGGGGGCAACGGCGGGCCGAACGGTTCGGGCCGGGACTACGCCTTCAACGAGTGGGAGCTGCATCCGAACCGGGCCGGCGTGCGGCTCTCCCTGCGCTGCGTGCGCACGAAGAGCCACAAGCTGACATACGAGGCCCTGAGCGACACCGGGGAACTCTACGACCTCGCCGACGATCCGCAGGAAATGGACAACCGCTGGAACGACCCCGGCGCCGCAAAGGTCCAACGCGAACTCATGGACATGATCCGCGCACGGCCGGACGACGCGATAACGGAACTCAACGAGCCGGACGGGGCGGCGTAGCCGGCGCGCGCAACCCTACGCCGGATAGGCCGCCAGGCCGCCGATCGAGGCGCGGGTCAGGGCTTCGACATGAAGGAGCGCGCCGTCGATCGTGGGATAGCCCGGATCGCGGCCCTCGAAGGCGAGGAACAGGTCGGTGCCGGCCAGCAGCACCGCCTCCGCGCCCTGGCGTTCGACGAGGTCGCGGCCGGCCCGGAACAGGATGGCGCGCCCGTCCTCGCCGACCGCGCCGGCCCTGGCGAGGGCGATATAGACGTCGTTGACGGTCTGCAAATCGTCGCCCTGCGGAATGACCGTCTCGATCCCGGCCCCGTTGCCCGACCCATTCCCCGGCCCGTTGCCCGAAAGGGCGCCGTAGATGCCGCTGGTCATGGCGATCGCCGTGCCGATCAGGCCGATCCGCGAGACGCCGCGCGCGCGCAGCCCGGCGGCGATGGCCGGCGCCACGTTGAGCACCGGCAGCGGCGAGAGCGGCTCGAATTCGTCGAAGCAGAAATGCCCGCCGATCGAGGTGATCGCCACCGCCTCGGCGCCGGCCCCCTTCAGCCGCGCCGTCAGCGCCGCATACTCCCCGGCCTGCGCTTCGGCCCTGCCGGCGATCGCGTTGGCCGCCAGCGTGTGGACATGGGCATGGACGATGGTGAGCTCCAGGCGCCGGTCCTCGGCCTCGTGGCGCCGCACCAGGTGCCGGTAGTAGAATTCCGTCGCGGCCGGCCCGATGCCGCCGATCAGTCCGATATGCATGGGTGCCCCGCCTCCAGAGTCCTCAGTAGATGCCGTAGCGGCCCGGCGCGATGACGCCGTTGGGGTCGAGCGCGCGCTTGATCGCGGCGCAGGCGTCGCGGAAGGACGGCATCAGCTTGTCCATATGGAAATCCTGCCAGTCGACCGGCGCCCGGCCGACCGCAACGCCGCGGGCGTAGAAGGCGTCGGCGAGCGCGCGGTAGGCGGCGTCGGCGCGGGCGCACTCGTCGGGGTCCTCCCGGTTGAAGGAGATGACGTGCAGGCCGCGGGCGAAGCGCGGCCCGGCGACGTTCATCACCTGGTAGTCGAGCCCGTTGGCCTCGTAGATGGCGCGGCCGAGCGTCTGGAATTCGTTGGCGGTCCTGCCGTCCATCGGCGTGCCCGGCGTGAACCAGGCGTTGCCGCCGCCCGGCCGCCATTTCAGCAGGCCGAGTTCGGTCAGCGTCGGCTCGCCGGAGAAGGACGCGACGGCGCAGGCCAGCGCCGGTTTCTCCAGCGCCGCCTCGTGGGGGATGTAGGTCGCCTTGCCGGAGGCGCAGAAATGGTCGACGACCCGCCCGATCTGCGGCTCCATCGCCTCCATCGACGGGCCGTAGAAGGCGCCGGAGACGGTCCAGGCGCCCAGTCCGTGCTCCCGTTGCAACGCCTTGCGCGCCTCGTCGCTGATCGACTGCCTGCCGTTCGAGGCTGCGTAGGCCGGGCTCGGGACCTCGCTGCCGATCAGGTAGAGGTCGTTGGCGACGCGGAACAGGGTCGGCACGAAGTTCGACATTTTGAGCGGCCGGCACAGCTCGACGATTTCCTCGAGGTCGCCATCGTCCGGAAAGGCGAAGTGGAAGGAGCGGATCGCCGGCGGCCGCGGCAGCAGCCAGACGCCGAGCCGGGTGACGATGCCGTAGTTCGACTGGGCGAACAGCCCGTCCAGGATCGGCCCGAAGGAATATTTCGAGACGTGCCAGTTGACGAGATTGTCGGCCTCGATCGAGCCGTCGCCGGTGCGGATGACCTCGCCGGTGCCGAGCACGACCTCCATGCCGCAGCTGAAGCCGAAATGGTCGAAATAGGGGCCGTAGCCGGCGCCCTTGTCGAGCGCGTTGCCGATCATGCCGCCCTGGGGCGGGCCGGAAGTGGTGGAGTTCATCCACTGCCCGCCGCGCCGCTTCAGCTCGTCGGCCAGCATCTGGAAGCTGACGCCGGGCTCGACGGCGGCGAAGCCCATGCGGTCGTCGATTTCGAGGATCCGGTTCATGCGCCGGCCGAGATCGAGCACCGCCATGCCTTCGGTCGGGGCGGAGCGGGTGCCGAGGCCCATATTGTTGCCGGTCGAGGTCGGGAACAGCGCCACCTTGTGCAGGTTGGCGAGCCGGACCAGCGCCGCGACCTCTTCCGTCGAGCCGGGATAGAGCACCGCCGCCGGCCGCCGGTCGCCGCCCGGCATGGTGTTCTCGCCGTAGCGGACCAGCGTTTCCTCCGCGGTGTTGACATGCTCCGCGCCGAGGCCGCCCGCGGCGTCGTTCAGAAAGGCGTCCATGCTCATCGCGTTGTCCTCCCCGCCGCCACTCTACCAGATGGCTGCGCCAGGAGTACCGCCCGAAGACGCATCCGGGGGCGGCGGGGCGGCCGGCGCTCCGGTCGGGGCCGCCGCCTGCTTCCGGGCGACGGGTTCCGGCAACGGGATCTCGCGCAACGCTTCGGGCAGCGGGCCGCCGGTCGCCCAGTCGAGCAGTTCGGCGGTGTGGAGCAGCGGCAGGGCGGTAAAGCGACCGAGCTGGGCGAGGCAGCCGAGATTGCCCGCCGCGACCGCCGCCGCGCCGGTGCTTTCGATATGGGCGGCCTTGCGGCGGCCCAGCGCCTCGGCCATCTCCGGCTGGAGCATATTGTAGGCGCCGGCCGAGCCGCAGCAGAAATGGCCCTCCGGCACGTCGCGCATGTCGAAACCGGCGGCACGCAGCAGGGCGCGGGGTTCGCTGCGGATCTTCTGGGCGTGCTGGAGCGAGCAGGCGTCGTGATAGGCGACGGCGAGCGGCACGGCGGTTTCCGGCAGGCGCAGGTCTTCCGGCGCCAGCAGTTCGGTCACGTCGCGGGCGATGGCGGCGACGGCGGCGGCCTTGTCGCGCCGGGCCGGATCGCCCGCGAACAGCCGCGCGTAATCCTTGACCACGGTCCCGCAGCCCGAGGCGTTGACGACCACCGCGTCCAGCCCGCCGGCCTCCAGCTCGGCGTGCCAGGCGTCGACGTTGCGCGCCGCCGCCGCGCGCGCCGTGTCCGCCTTGCCCATATGCAGGGTGAAGGCGCCGCAACAGCCCGCCTCCGGCGGCACGACGACCTCGATGCCGTGCCGGGTCAGCAGCCGGACCGTCGCTGCGTTGATCTCCGGCGCCAGGGCCTGCTGGACGCAGCCCTGGAGCAGCGCGACCCGCATCCGCCGCGCGCCTTCGGCCGGATGGACGCCGCTCAGGTCCTGCGCGCGCGGCAGGGCAGCCGGCGCGAGTCCGACCAGGGTGCGCAGGCGACCCGGCAGCAGGCCGCGGAACGGCCGGGCCAGCCTTGCGAGCCGGGTCATGCGGGCAAAGCGCGCCGGGTCGGTAACAGTGCGGGCAACCAGCCGGCGCAGCAGCCGGTCGGCGAGCGGCCGCCGGTAGTTCTCCTCGATATAGGCGCGGGCGATGTCGGCGAGATGGAGATAGTCGACGTCGACGGCGCAGGTCGTCATGCAGGCGTTGCAGGACAGGCACGAATCGATATGGCCGACCGTCTTCGCGTCGGGCCGGCCGCCCGTCTCCAGCATGGCGCGGATCAGGTCGATCCGCCCGCGCGGCGCCTCGTTCTCGTCGCGGGTCAGCACATAGGTCGGGCAGACGGCGGTGCAGAAGCCGTAATGCACGCAGGTCCGCAAAATGCCGTCCGCCGCGGCAATCTCCGGCTCGGCAAGCTGGTCAGCGGTGAAGGCGGTTTTCATGGGCAGGCCACGGGTTACCAACCTAGGCTGCCGGTGATGGTGGGCTTGGGGCAATCGGAAACGGGAGGCCCGGCGGTGCCCTTCCGACTGCAAGACACGGCTTGCTCCCCGCGCCTTCAACCCGGACCGTCATATCGACTGGAGCGGTCCGCAAGGACCGCGGAGCGGAGATATCTTTCCGCTCCGGAACGGGACCGAAGCGTCGCGCGGAACAGATTTCTCCGCTACGCGCCTTCGGCGCTCCGGTCGAAATGACGGCTGAAGGGAAATGTTGGCGGCACGACCAGCTTCGCCGCCGCGAAGAATGCCTCGCCCATCTCCGGGATGTCCGAAGTATCGATCCTGTCGTCGGAAATAGCCGCGATTTCGGCCAGGCGCTCATTCGAGATGGGCATGAACCAATCCCTACAACCACCACTGGATCACATAGTCGAACGGGCCCTCGGCGTTGAGCAGGTCGACGCGCTGGAGGCGGATGCGGTAGGCGCCCTCCCCGTCCCCGTCTTTCACCAGTTCGTGGCGGTATTTGCCGGCGAAATGGCGGACCTCGTAGCGCAGATATTCCGAGCAGTGGAATTTCGAGCGCACCGTCAGGTCGCCGTTCGCCGCCACGCTCTCGATCACCACGTTCGAGACGACATGGCTCAGCCGGTTCGGTGGGCTCTGGGACCAGGCGTGGGGATGGGTGTTGCGCCGGATGCGCACCCGCATCAGGTCGAGGTCTTCCCAGAAGATGTTGGGCACGCCGTCGCCCTGCGCCTGGTCGGCGCGGGCCGGCATCCAGTAGCGGCCGTCCGGCGTAAACAGGGCGAGCCAGTCGTCCCACCGGCCGTCGTCCAGGATTTCCGCCTGGCGGTAGAGGAAGGCCTCGACGGCGCGCTGGGTCCCGGCATCGACCTGCGCGGCGGTCAGCGGGGCGGCGGCCCCGGCGGCGGCTCTCGCGTCGGCGTCCGGCATCCCTAGCGGCCCCCTGCCCCGTTGCCGGCGCCCATATAGCCGGCCCAGGCCTGCATCATGTGGCGCAGCGGCATCTCGCTCATCGTGCCGGGCGCGCTGTAGAGCACGCCGTCGCGCTCGCTGTCCGAGCCGTAGTTGCGGTGCAGGCTGACCCAGTCGCCGCCCTCGGTCGACAGCCCCTGGTGGCATTTCCAGAAATTGTGCAGGTCGTCGGCGTTCACCATCGTCGAGGGCGAATTGACCAGATAGTAGTAGTCGAGCGCCCGCCGGTAGATCGCCTCGGGCGCGCCCTTGAGCCGGAAATGCCAGATTTCCGTCAGCGTCCGGTCGACGCCGAGCGGCCGGATCGCGCGCAACTGCTGGAGCGGCGGCTGCACCGACAGGCTGGGATAGACCAGGACATGGTGCAGGTCGGTCGAGAGGATCGCCTCGCCCTTTTCCTCGCCGTGGGCCTGCTTGAGCAGGGTCTCGTATTCCACCGTGTCCGGATCCTGCGGGCGCAGGCCCATATAGCCGGCGAGGAAGCAGTGGCCGTAGGGATGGCCGACCGTGTCGAACTTGACCCAGTCCTCGATCGGCGTCTTGAAGGCGGAGATGAAGCTGTAGCTGAGCGGCGCCTTGCGGCCGTCGCGCTTCTCCATTTCGCGCTCGACCTGGCCGGCGGCGACACCGGTCGATTCATGGGTCGCCGAGGGGTGCGAGACGTCGAGCTGGTTCTCCAGAAAGATCTTCCAGTTGGACTTCTGGATCATGCGGAAACAGTCGCCGACCACCTCGACATCGCCGTCCGGCGCCCGGTCGACCAGCTGGTCGAAAGTCAGCTTCGCGCCGCCGAGGAAGGTGTCGAGGTCCGGCCCGTCGGGCGACAGGGAGGCGAAGTAGAAGCCGCGGTAGTCGTCGACCCGCGCCGCCGGCTTGAGGCCCGCATCGCCCTCGGCGAGGTTCATCCGCGTGCCGTCGTAGCCGCTGGTCGCCGGGATGCTGGCGATGGTGCCGTCGAAATTGTACATCCAGGCGTGATAGGAGCAGCGGAAGCGATGCCCGGCGTTGCCGCTGCGGTCCGAGCATAGCATGGCGCCGCGGTGCGGGCAGCGGTTGTAGAAGACACGGACTTCGCCGTCCTTGCCGCGCACCATGATCATCGGCTGGCGGCCGATTTGCGCGGTGTAGTAGTCGCCCGGTTCCTTCACCTGGCTCTTGTGGCCGACATAGACCCACAAGGATTCATGGATCCGTTCCATCTCCTGCTCGAAGATGTCCGGATCGGTGTAGCACAGCCGGTGAACCCGGTCGGGCTCGACCAGCCGGGAAATATCGCGATCGCCGTTGCGCACAGCATCCCTCCTTCGCCGTGTCGCGCTATGAACTGCCGGCGCAGCGGAAATTCCCGCCGCAGCCGGACGGAAACGATGCCCTATGCCGCGAATGGCGGCAAGCACAAAGGCCGGCCGCTGCCCGCCGGACCTACGGCCAGAGGACGTCGAGCGGAAAGCTGATCGCCTCGAAGGGCGGGATCGAAACCGGGTCGTCGTTGCGCGCCGTGGCGATGAGAACCCACTCGCCGTTGCGGAGTTCGAAGGCTTCGAGGTCGCGCGCTTCGGGATCGATGAACCAGAGGTGGGCGACGCCCTCGCGGGCATAGACCGGCCGCTTGCCGTGGCGGTCGAGATCGCGGGTCGAGGGCGAAAGCACCTCGCAGACCCAGTCCGGCACCAGGGTGACGAAGGCCGTATCGGGGAAGTCCGGCATCCGCTCGCGCCGCCAGCCGGCGAGGTCAGGCACCAGGATATCCTCGCCGAGATGCAACTCCGGCTCGTCGATGATCCACCATCCTCCGGGGCCGCCTTTCCCGAAGTTGAAAGGATCGCCGATTTTTGCCCCCAATGCCGAGGACGCCAGCGCATGCGGCATCGCCGGACGCGGGTGGGTAGAGAGCGTGCCTTCGACGACTTCGGCGACCATATGCGCCGGCGCTTCGAGCACGTCCCGGTAGGTCGCGCGGCGTTCGGGACGAATTCGGGCAGCCAGTGGCCGGGCCATTTCAGAAATCTCCCGAAAGACGATGGGCCGAGCGTACCATGGCAGCCGACGGAAAGGTAGAACGGCCCGAGCCGAACGCGCCGCACCGGACCTACGGCCAGAGCGCGTCGAGCGGAAAACTGATCGCCTCGAAGGGCGGGATCGAGACCGGGTCTTCGTTGCGCGCCGTGGCGATCAGGACCCATTCGCCGTCACGCAGTTCGAAGGCCTCCAAGTCACGCGCCACCGGGTCGATGAACCAGAGGTGGCCGACGCCCTCGCGGGCATAGACCGGCCGCTTGCCGTGGCGGTCGAGATCGCGGGTCGAGGGCGACAGCACCTCGCAGACCCAGTCCGGCGCCAGGGTGAAGAAGGCCGTGTCGGGAAAGTCGGGCATCCGCTCACGCCGCCAGCCGGCGATGTCGGGCACCAGGATGTCCTCGCCGAGGTGCAACTCCGGCTCGTCGATGATCCACCAGCCGCCGGGACCGCCACGGCCTTTCTGGAAGGGGCTTCCGAGTTCCACGCCGAGAGACGACGACGCCAGCGCATGCGGCGGGGCCGGTCGCGGATGGGTGTAGAGCGCCCCTTCGACGACTTCGGCGACCATATGTGCCGGCGCGTCGATCACGTCCTGGTAGGTCGCGCGGCGTTCGGGCTGTTCGAGGGCGGCCTGGGATCGGGCCATCGCAAGGGTCTCCCGGCAAGCGAGCCATCGAAACTAGCATGGCAGCCCGGGAACGGTAAGGCCGCCGCAGCGATCCTTCAACCGCCCCTCGCCAGCGCCGCCGCGGTTTCGGCCAGCGCCGCGCCCTGGACGCGCGCCATCGCCAGTTCCTCCCGGCTGGGTCGGTCGCCGGGACCGCGGGTTACCGTGCCGGCACCGAGCGGGCTGCCGCCGTGGACCGTCGACAGGTCCATAACCTCGGCGGCGCGCAGGCCGAGCGGCACGATGGTCATGCCGTGGGTGCCGAGCAGCGCCCACAGGGAGAGAATCGCGCTTTCCCGCCCGCCGCCGGAGCCCGCGCCGGCGAAAACGGTCGCCGGCTTGCCGATCAGCGCGCCGTCGAACCACATCGCCGCCGTGCGGTCGAGGAACACACGCAGCGCGCCGCTCATTGATCCGAAATGCACCGGTGTGCCGAGCGCCAGCCCGTCGCAGGCCGCGAGGTCGGCCGGTTCGGCGACCGGCACGCCCGCGAAAGACGCCCGCTTCGCTTCGTAGTCCGGCCCCTGGATCGCCGGCGCTTCGGCAATCTCCGGCACCTGTTTCAGCGTCACGGCCGCGCCGGCCTCCGCCGCGCCCCCGGCCACGGCCTGCGCCATCTTCCAGGTCGCGCCGCCGGTGGAATGAAACAAAACCAGGATGCGGGGGCCGCTCATGGCGCTAGTCTATGCCCCAGCACGCGACGGAAGAAAACCGGGAGCACGCCATGCCGGAGAACGCCACGATTATCGAAATGCGCATCTACACCGCCCATGTCGGCAAGGCCGCCGCCTTCGTCACGCTGTACCGGGAGAAGGGCCTGCCGATCCAGGAGCCGATCCAGGGCGGGCTGCTTGGCATGTACCGCACCGAGTTCGGCCCGATGAACCAGATCGTCCTGCTGTGGGAATATCCCGACCATGCCGCGCGCGACGCCCGCCGCGCCGCCCTGCTCGAAGCGCCCGGCTGGACCGATTTCCTGCGCGAGGCCGCACCCCTGATCCAGAGCGAGGAGAGCCGGCTCCTCCTGCCGGCGTAGCCGGCTATGACGCCGGATCGAGCCTGTTGAGGCTCAGCCCGGCCTCGATGGCGTCCACGATGGCGTCGGAATCCGCCCGCTCGATGACCAGCGGCGGCGACAGGATCATCACATTGCCGGCCACCCGGACCAAGGCGCCGTTCTCGTAGGCCAGGTTTGCGACCTCGCCAACATATTTCAGGCCGGCCGGGGTCTTGGCATCGCGGTCGCTGACGAATTCCAGCGCCAGCATCAGACCCTTGCCGCGCACGTTGCCCACGGTCTCGTGCTTCGCCTGCAGGTCGCGCAGGCGGGCCAGCAGGTAATCGCCCTCGGCCTGGGAATTGCCCGGCAGGTCGAGCTTGAAGGTCTCGTCCAGGCAGGCGAGCGCCGCGGCGCAGCCGACCGGATGGCCGGCATAGGTGTAGCCGTGGAAGATGGCGCCCAGCATGTCCTTGTTGTTCCGGAACGCCTCCTCGATCCGGGCGTTCACCACGCAGGCGCCGAGCGGGAAATAGCCGGAGGTGATCGCCTTCGCGATGCACATCATGTCCGGCTTCACGCCCCAGCCGCGGCTGCCGAACCAGTTGCCGGTGCGCCCGAAGGCGGTGACCACCTCGTCGGCAATCAGCAGGATGCCGTAGCGGTCGAGCAGTTCGCGCAGCTTCGGCCAGTAGCCCGGCGGCGGCACGATGACGCCGCCGGCGCCCTGCACCGGCTCGGCGATGAAGGCCGCGACGGTCTCCGGGTCCTGGAACTTGATCTCGTCCTCCAGCGCGGCGAGGCACAGGTCGGCCAGGCGCCCGGGATCGGTCTCGTCGAAGGGATTGCGGTAGGCGAACGGCGCCGGAGCGTGGAAGCAGCCCGGCATCAGCGGCTCGTAGGCCCGGCGGAACTGGCTGTTGCCGTTGACCGACGCACCGCCGAAATGGGTGCCGTGATAACCTTTCTTGAGGGACAGGAACTTGGTCCGGTCGGGCTTCCCCTGCACCTTCCAGTACTGCCGGGCGATCCGCAGCGCCGATTCGACCGAATCCGAGCCGCCCGAGGTGAACATCGACCGGCGCATGTCTTCCGGCGCCAGGATTTCCGCCAGCCGGTAACCCAGTTCGATGATGCCGGGATGGGTCGTGCCGCGGAAGCCGGCATAGTAGGGCAGGCGCGCCAGCTGGTCGGCGACCGCCTGCTTTATCGGCTCGCAGGAATAGCCGAGATTGACGTTCCACAGGCCGGCGACCGCGTCGACCACCGTGGCGCCGTCGAGGTCCGTGATCCGCACGCCTTCGCCCGAAACGATGATCCGCGGCGGGATGGCCTCCATCTCGTTGGGATGGGCCATCGGGTGCCAGACCTGCTTGGCGTTGTTCTCTTTCAGGAAATTCGAATTCGGAATGTCGAGCATCGGATCGGGCCCCTTGCCTGGCATAATCGACCGCACGCGCGCCGCACCGGTGCAGCGCCCTCGCCTCGTGTACGGCCCCTGCCTCGCGTTCTGAATGTCTGTGGGGGCGGTTTGTAGCCCGGATGCCGCCGCGCCGTCGATACGCCCGTTGCAACTGCCCGGCTTACGGATTGGCGCTCGCGTCCCATTCGACTTCGAGGCTCTGGACGCCGCGGAAGGTCAGGGTCCGGATATAGCTGAATTGCTGATCCGGTTTCAGCCGCATGTGCGGCAGGCGGCGGACCAGCTCCTCCAGGATCACCTTCATCTCCATGCGGGCGAGCGGCGCGCCCATGCAGAAATGCGCGCCGTGCCCGAGGCCCAGATGGCGCCGGGCGTTCCGGCGCGCCGGATCGAACGTCTCCGGATCGTCGAATATCTCGGGATCGCGGTTGCCGGAGCCCATCAGGATCAGCACCTTGCCGCCCTTCGGGATCGGCATCCCCGCGATTTCCGTATCTTTCGTCGCAATCCGCCGCCAGGCGAAGATCGAACTGTCGTAGCGCAGGATTTCCTCGACGGCATTGGGAATCAGGGAGGGATCGGCGACCAGCCGCTCCCAGGGCTCCCTGTCGCTGAGCAGCTTCTTGAGGCCGTTCGCCGCCGCCTGGGTCGTCGTCTCGTGCCCGGCGAACTGCATCAGGAACATGACGTTGCGCAGATAATTGATCGAGAAGCGCGACGGGTCTTCGCGATACAGGCGCACCATGTCGCCGAGATAGTTGTCGCCCGGACTTTTCAGGGCGTTGTCGATGAGCTCGACCGTGAAATCCCACGACGCGCCCATATCGGCCATCATCTCGACCTGTTCCTCGTCGCTGGGGAAGCCCCAGTTGACGATGGCGCGCTTGGAGCCGAGCTCCTTGACCATGACGGCCTTGTCGTCCGGCGCCCCGAGGAAGATGAAGATCGCCAGGGCCGGAATCTCGTACAGCATCTGGCCGACCAGTTCGGCCTCCCCGTCGTCGATAAACCGGTCGATGTAGCGGGTGACGATCTCGCGCACCCGCGGCTCGACCTCGTTCACCCGCTTGGGCGTAAAGGCGTCGCCGAAGATCTTGCGATGCGCCCGGTGCGTCTCGATCTCCTCGTCGACCAGGGACGGCTCGATCCCGATGTCGAGTCTGTCGCGCACCTCGGCCGCTGCCGGGCACAGCGAGCGCACCGGATGCCGGGCCACTGCCGGCGAGAATGTCTCCGGATCGCGGAACACGCCGACGCAGTCGGCGTATTTCATCACCACCCAGCAGTCCATTTCCGGGCTGTAGAAGACGGGCTCGGCGTCGCGCGTCTCGGCAAAGAACCGGTAGGGATCGGCGATATATTCGTCGGAGAACGGCACGAAGGCCCGGCCCGCAGCGGTTACCGGGCAGCCGGCGCCGACCGGGCCGGCGCCATCGTCCGGATCGGACTGGAACATTCCGAACGCCGGTTTGTCTTCCATCCTGCCCTCCCGAAGTTGCGGCCGGGGGGGGCCCGGGGATTTCCCCCCCGCCACCACCCCCCCCCCCAAGAAATCAGAGGACAACCGCCCCAGCCAGCCACCAG
>VXNK01000008.1 GCA_009840595.1 Rhodospirillaceae bacterium
GCGTCGCGGGCCTCAACCGTAGGCCCCGCTACGCTTTTCGGCCCGCTCCTGGCGGATCGAACGTCCGGACGCGACGCAGGCCGTGACTGTGGTGAGAAATCCGGGCTACCGCCAGCGCTCGGCGGCCTCGTCGTCGCTGTCCCGGGCGGCGACCCAGGCCGGGCCGCCGTCGCCGTCCTCGAGCTTCCAGAAGGGCGCCCTGGTCTTCAGCCAGTCGATCAGGAACATGTTGGCCTCGAAGGCGGCGTGGCGGTGCGCCGAGGCGGTGGCGACGAAGACGATCCGGTCGCCCGGCTCCAGCCGGCCGTAGCGGTGGACGATCAGGCTGGCGGCGAGCGGCCAGCGCGCGTTGGCCTCGGCCTCGATTTCGGCCAGCATCTTCTCGGTCATGCCCGGATAATGCTCGAGCGTCATGGCCGAGATCGCCGCCGGCCGGCCCTCGTTGTCGATCAGCTCGCGCACCAGCCCGGTGAAGGTGACGATGCCGCCGATATCCGTCCGCCCCGCGATGAGCGCGGCGGCTTCGGCCTGCGGATCGAAGTCTTCCTGTTGGACGCGGATCATGGGCTGAGCGCGGGATCGGATGAACGGCGGCGTACCGGCCGGGAATCCGTCCATACTAGCGCAAGCCCCGCCCCGGCGACAGGGCGGGCGGCCATCGCCCCCTACGGCAGGACCGGCACCGCCCTGAGATAGTCGAAGATCGCCCCGGCGATGCGGCGGCGTTCGGCTTCGGGCAGACGGTCGGAGAGCGCCGGCATGGTCGCGCCCTCGCGCTGTGCCGCCGGGACCAGGAGGAGCCGGAGGAAATCCGCCCTGTCGTAGTCCTTCGCAATCTCCGCCAGGTTGCCGGCGAATTTCTCGCCGCCGTAGCCATTGACCTTGTGGCAGGTCAGGCAGTGGGTCTTCGCCAGCGCGGCGCCCGGCCGGAAGCGCGGGTCGAGGCCCTTCGGCAGCAGCGCCGCGTCGGACAGGGCGACCAGCCCGATCTCCTTCACCTGATAGGGCCAGTTGCGGGCGCCCTCGGCGATCAGCGCCGGATTGCCGATATTGTCCCAGACCAGATACCAGGGCGCGAGCGGCACGTCCTTCTCGTTCTGCCGGAGATTGTCGACCGTGAACGGCGCGCCGTCCTGCCGCGCGAAGACCAGATAGGCCCGCTCCCGGAGGAATCGGCTTACGGGGAGGCGCGAGACGTAGCCGTCGAGGGCGCGGAATTCCACCGCCTCGCCCCGCTTTTGCCAGTTCCCGCCCAGAAGGCGTTCGAACACGGCGACGGCCGGCCAGCCGACATAACGGATCGTGACATGCCGGTCGCCGACGCTCAGATGGGGCTCGTAGACGGCGAACGCCTGCGGCGGCGTTGGCATCTGCCGCTGCAGGGCTTGCGGCGCCGGCAAGTCGGCCGCGTGTGCGGCGCCCGCAAACAGGGCGGCCGCAGACAGGGTAATCGCGCCGGCGATCCGGCAGAGAAAATCACCGGCGAATCCCATGTCGCAGTCTCCCCTCGGGCGCTCATCGGCCGTTCCGGCGCAACGGCAGGTGCGGCCTTCCCCTTGCCGCCGCGCGAGCCGGAATATGGCGGCGCAGCGGCGGCCTGTCCGCAGGAAATCGGCCGGCAGTCATAAGGCGAATTTATATCGACCACAAAAAATCGATATTAGAGTTAATGTTCGGCGAGTGCCATAGTTCGGAACCCGTCAAGAAACGCAGGCTTTTGAGCGGCGGTCGTCCTTCCGGTGGAGGGGCGGGATCCGGCGGAGGCAACAAACGGCGTTGAGGGTCCCCGGCGGGCGCGGCGCGGGCAGACGGCGCCGGGCCGGGGCAAGCGGGGCAATGGCGGGGCCGGTGGCACAAAATCCGGCCCGGCCGCGGGCCGGCCTCCGAGCAGAGCGGAAGCCGGCCCTTCGCCCCCAATCCGGCGCAATTTCCACGCCCGTACGGTATCACTCGCCCCTTGCCCGCGAAGGCGGCGGAATGGTAGGGCTGAGCGGCATTCCGGCGGCGCGCGACAGGGTGCGCCGCTTCCTTGCACGCCTGCATCTTCCTGGGAGGAAATCATGA
This sequence comes from Rhodospirillaceae bacterium, assembly GCA_009840595.1. Lineage (GTDB taxonomy): Bacteria > Pseudomonadota > Alphaproteobacteria > Bin65 > Bin65 > Bin65. The sequence goes on from VXNK01000008.1 coordinate 2,065, forward strand.
GGAAACTGGTTCTCGCCGCCGCCGGCTTCGCCGTCGCGCTGGGCTCGACGTCTGCGCTGGCCGCGCAGTGCAAGAACGAGGTGTGGAAAAAGGTCATGGCCCGCGGCACGCTCGTCGTCGGCGTCAAGGCCGACTACAAGCCCTGGGGCTACCGCGACGCCAGCGGCAAGATCGTCGGCATGGAAGCCGACATGGCCAAGGACGTCGCCGACGCCATGGGCGTGAAGCTGGAACTGGTCGCCGTGCAGTCGTCGAACCGCATGCAGTTCCTGCAGCAGGGCAAGATCGACATGATGATCGCGACCATGTCGGACCGCAAGGACCGGCGCAAGATCGTCGGCATCACCCAGCCCAACTACTACACCTCGGGCACCAACATCATGTCGCCCAAGGCGCTGAAGATCCGCCAGTGGACCGCCCTCAAGGGCAAGCCGGTGTGCGGCAAGCAGGGCGCGTTCTACAACAAGATCGTCTCCAAGCGTTACGGCGCCAAGATCATCGCCTTCACCGGCAACGCCGAGGCCAAGCAGGCCCTGCGCGACCGCAAGTGCATCGCCTGGGTCTATGACGATTCGTCGATCATGTCCGACCTGTCGTCCGGCCAGTACAACGACTTCGAGATGCCGCTGAACAGCGAGGACGACAACCCCTGGGGTCTCGCCGTGCCGCTGGCCGAGCTGAACTGCGTCTTCGGCAACTTCATGTCCGGCATGACCTACAACTGGCACCAGTCCGGCCGGCTGATCGAACTGGAAAAGAAGTGGGGCATCCAGGCGACCCAGTATCTGGCCGACAAGAACAAGAAATTCGCCGACTGGCTCGCGGGCAAGTAGCCCCGGCCGGCCGTTCGGGCCCCTGAAAGCGGGGGTGAAGGCGGAGGGCGCCCGGCCGGATACCCGGTCCGGGCGCCCTCGTCGTCTCAGCGCCTTCCCGAGCGTGCCGTACTGAGCGCGGTTGCCTGCGCCCGGAACACGGTTCATGTGGGATTCGATCCAGACATTCTTCCGGGATCTCGCCGAGCGGGATGCGTCCTGGAATTTCATCTACATCTACGACGACAACGAGCTTGAGCGCGTCCTCGAAGGCATGTGGGTGACGCTGGAGCTTTCCGTCGTCTGCGTCGTCTTCAGCGTCGTGATCGGGCTGGTCGGGGCCTGGCTCCAGGGCGCGCGCTCGCGCATCGTGCGCAGCGTCGTCCAGGGCTACATCCAGTTCTTCCGGAACACGCCGCCGCTGGTCCAGCTCATGTTCTTCTATTTCGCGCTGGGCCAGTTCACGCCGACCTATTCGCCCGACGGCTATCTCCAGCAGCCGATCATCTCCAATGTCGGCTGGGCGATCATCTCGCTGTCCTTCTTCGCCGGCGCCTTCAATGTCGAGATTTTCCGCGCCGGGATCGAGGCGGTGCCGCAATCGACCCAGGAGGCCGCCGAGTCCCTCGGGATGAGCCGCTTCCAGGCCTATGTCTATGTTGTGCTGCCCCTCGCCTTCCGGGTCAGCTTGCCGGCGCTCAACAACAACCTGGTCAACCTCGTCAAGACGACGACCCAGGCGCTGGCGATCGCCGTGCCGGAGCTGCTCTACCAGCTCGTGAGCATCTACAACGACTATTCGACTGCGCAGAACGCCTGCATGGTGCTGATGTTCATCGTCTACATCACGCTGGTCGGCTTTCTCGTCTTCGGCATGAACCGCTGGGAGCGCCGGATGGTGATACCGGGGTATGGCGGCGGAGGCGGGCGATGAGCCGGGCGATGCAGCTGTCGGCCAGGCGGCGGCCGATCCCGGGCGTCGATGCGCCGGCAGCCGGCGGCTTCGCCGTGCTCCGCCCGGTCCGGGCCCGGGCTGCCGGCGAGCCGGACGACCTGCTGTTCAGCCGCTGGCTGGCGCGCGCCGGGCTGTGGCTGCCGCTCGGCGGCATCGCGCTGCTCGCCGCCGTCGTCATGGTCTGGCCGATGTCTGCGTCCGCGCAAAGCAAGTTCACGTTCTCCGATGCCTTTGACGCCCTGGTGCGCTGGCTGCCCTTCCTGGTGTCCAGCGGCTTCCTGCTCAACGTGGTAATCTCGATCACGACGATGGCGATCGGCACCGTCCTCGGCATCCTGCTCGGCCTCGGCCAGATTTCCTTGAGTCGCGCGGTCCGGCGCGTCTGCTGGTTCCTGACCCAGGCGTTCCGCAACTCGCCCTGGCTGGTCCTGCTGTTCATCGTGATGCTGACCTTCCCGTTCGAGATCGCGCTCGGCGATACGATCATCAAGATCCCGGACTGGATGAAGGCGGTGTTCGGCCTGTCGCTGCCGATCATGGCCAACATCTCGGAGGTCGTGCGCGGCGCGGTGCAGTCGGTGCCGACCGGCCAGTGGGAGGCCGCCGAATCGCTGGCCTATTCCCGGGCGCAGACCCTGTGGCGCATCATCCTGCCGCAATGCTTCAAGCGCATGATCCCGCCGTGGATGAACTGGTACGCCATCCTGACCATGGCGACGCCGCTGTGCTCGCTGCTCGGCGTCGAGGAACTCATCACCCTGTCGCGCCAGGCGATGGAGGCCGAGAACAACCATCCCGAGCTGCTGATCCCGTTCTACGGCTTCGCCCTCGTCATCTTCTTCGCCTACTGTTACCCGATCGCCCGCCTGACCCTGCGGCTGGAGCGCCGCTACGCGGTCAAGCTCTAGCGGATGCACATCGGGCTGCACCGGAGGATCCTGGCATGACCGACGCCGCCAACGGAAACTGGACACCGGACCTGCCGATCGTCTCGCTCAAGGACGTGCACAAGTCGTTCGGCGATCTCGAAGTGCTGAAGGGCATTTCCTTCGACGTAATGAAGGGCGAGGTGATCTGCATTATCGGGCCGTCCGGCTCCGGCAAGTCGACGCTCATCCGCTGCGTCAACGCGCTGAACCCGATCGATTCCGGCTCGATCACGGTCGAGGGGCAGGAGGTCAACGACCCGAAGCTCGACAAGCTGGAGCTGCGCAAGAAGGTCGGCATGGTGTTCCAGCAATACAACCTGTTCCCGCACAAGACGGCGCTGGAAAACGTCATGATGGCGCCCGTGCTGGTGCTTAAGGAGGGCAAGGCGAGCGTCGAGGCGCGGGCCCGGGCGCTGATCCGCAAGGTCCGCCTCGACGGCAAGGAGGACAGCTTTCCCGGCGAGCTTTCCGGCGGCCAGCAGCAGCGCGTCGCCATCGCCCGCTCGCTCGCCATGCAGCCGGACGTCATGCTGTTCGACGAGGTGACCGCGGCGCTCGATCCCGAAACGGTCAAGGAGGTGCTGGTGACGATCAAGGACCTGGCCCAGGAAGGCATGACCTGCATGCTGGTGACCCACGAGATGGGCTTTGCCCGCGAAATCGCCGACCACATCTATTTCACCGACCGCGGCGTGATCGTCGAGCACGGCCCGCCCGCCACCTTCTTCGACGAGGCCAAGGACCCGCGCACGCAGGAGTTCCTGGGGCAGATTTTGTAGGGGGCGGGCGTATCAATTTTGTTGGTGCCTGTGTCAACAAGTTACACAAACAGGCCTGCAACAAGTGGAAAGAAACATGCGTGATGTAATTCCTCCTTCTTTGTTTGAAATAATTCGAGATCGGTACTTGGCAGGCGTGTCAGATGCTGAAGACAAATTTGAAATGAGCGCGGCCGATGAGGATTCACTTACTGGAGCTCTTGGGCAGGCAATCTCGACAGGAAAGCCAAGATTTCACCAAGCAGGCAAGGAAATCTATGCTTGGAAAATTAGTTATTACAAATTGAGAGGCCGGGGTCCGGAAGCACCCGAAAAATACACAGGTGCAGATGGATTGTTTCAGATCGAAGTTAAGCAAAATGAACTTATAGTGCTTCGAAAAGGATTGCCGTTCCAAGCAAAGAAAAATTGGTCTAGAAAGGACAAAAAATTAGTTTCCCAATGCAAAGATATGCAAAAAATTTCGAAGAGTGGAATAGTTATAGACTACACGAAAATTGGCTATACTGCATGCGATGTTCAGGATGTTATTGATGCTGATGGCTATAAGACCAAAGTGAAGAAAGATGGCAAGCTGGCGCAGCTGGGACAAACACTAGGTGAGGAGTTTTTAGGGTGCTCAATTGGCCAGCAAGGACTGTACTACGATACAGAATCGAAAAAAATTCTCGGGACAGACTTTCCAGAAATTAGTACAACGCACATAGTTTCCGCAATAATCGTCCATAGCGAACAAATTGAGTAGCCAAATACGTTACTATTCGATTTCACCAAGATTCTCCGGAGTTGAAAAATTATGCTTTAGGAGGCTACAGAAACTCCATCCTCTTGTGTGTCGCCTACCATCCGGTTCAAGCATCAAACTCGCTAATGGTAAACAGGGCGTCGAGCGGCAGGCCGATTTCGGCGAGCGCGGCGCGGGCGCCCTGTTCGCGGTCGACCACGGTCAGCACGCCGAGCACTTCGCATTGCGTCTCGCGTCGCACCGCCTCGATCGCCCTGATGACCGAGCCGCCCTTCGTCGTCACGTCCTCGATCATCATGACGGCCTTGTGGCCGGCGATATCATGGCCCTCGATCAACTCGCGGGTGCCGGTGTGCTTGGGCTCCTTGCGGACGTAGAAGGCGGCGATCTCGCGCCCGCCGCCGCTCGCGCTCATCGCGTAGCTCGCCTGGGCGATGGCGCCGACGATCGGGCAGGCGCCGAGCACCAGGCCGCCGACCGCCGTCGCGCGGCTCTCGAGCACCTTCTCCAGCATCAGGCTGCCGACCAGGCTCAGCCCCTCGGGCAGCAGCAGGGTCTGCTTCATGTCGAAGAACAGCCCGCTCTCGCCGCCCGAGGCCAGCCGGAACTGCCCGCGCAGCACGGACTTCTCCGCGATCATCGCGCGCAGGCGGGACAGGCGGGGGTCGGAGTAGTCGACTGATTCGTCGGAGGCGGGGGGCATTTGCCGTCTCCCGGTGAGGGCGCTACGCCGTCAGTCCTTACATGCGAGGAGCGCTGCGGATCAACCGGGCCTTGTCCGGCACAAAGATAGTTCTTTCGATGAATGTACGAGACCGCGGCTCGGCGTCCGCTTCAAGCCGCTTCCAGCACCCGTTCCAGCTTCTCGACCGCCGCGTCCTCGTCGAGGCCGTCGATGGCGGCGACTTCGCGGGCCAGGCGCTCGAAGGCGGCCTGGTAGATCTGGCGCTCGGAATAGGACTGGTCCGGCTGGCCGGCGTTGCGGTGCAGGTCGCGGATCACTTCGGCGATCGAGACCGGATCGCCCGAATTGATCTTGGCCTCGTATTCCTGGGCCCGGCGGCTCCACATGGTGCGCTTGACGCGGCTCTTGCCCTTGAGCGTCTTGTAGGCCGTGTTCATCACCGCCGTGTCGGCGAGCAGCCTGAGGCCGGAGGTGTCCGCCTTGGCGACGGGAACGCGGAGCGTCATCTTCTCCTTGGGAAATTCAATAACGAACAAATGCAGTTGCTGTCCCGCGATCTCCTGCTTCTCGCTCCCGGTGATCCGGCCGACGCCGTGGGTCGGATAGACAACGTAATCGCCTTTCTTGAATTTGGATTTGACAGCCATGCCGCTCCTCATCCCGTTGTTTTCGTCATGTCCGGCGTGCGCGGCGGCCTCCGGAAAGGCCGGCGACAAAAAAGCGCCGAACATCCGGAATATCCCGCAGGCGGCGCTGACCGGTACGCTCCGGAAGGCGACAGGCTGCGGGCCGCAGCCCGATCCCCTTCGGATGCGTGTAACCTATCACAAAAGAACGGAAAATTCCAGTTTCCCGACCGCGGCAATGCAGCCGCGGCAATACGGCAGGACGGCCCGGTGGCAGGATGGACGGGCGCCGGACGTTCCGGAAGCCGCCGCTATCGCGCGGCCGGCTGGTCGCTGAAATGGTCCTCGAACTTGTTGGCGACGTCCTTCCAGTCGTCGGCGTCGGCCGGCGAATCGCCCTTGCGGTTGATGTTCGGCCATTGCTCGGCGTAGGTGCGGTTGACCTCCACCCAGCGCTCCACGTCCGGTTCGGTGTCGGGCAGAATGGCTTCGGCCGGGCATTCCGGCTCGCAGACCCCGCAGTCGATGCATTCGTCCGGATGGATGACCAGCATATTCTCGCCTTCGTAGAAGCAGTCCACCGGACAGACTTCCACGCAGTCCTGATACTTGCACTTGATGCAGGCTTCGATGACGACATAGGTCATTCGGAATTTCTCCCCCCGGCTTCCATCCGGAACTGTCACATGACGTTGCCAAGCGGCTTATCGCGGCACCGCGCCGGTTTCAACCCATTTTCGGTGCGGCGCGGCGGGAAAACCGGCGCATGACGGCTGCACGCCCCGACCGCCGCCGCTTCGCTCCGGCCGCGGCGCGCAACCGCGATCCGATCGCCGCCGTCGTGCTGCCGCGCCTGGCGCCGGGCGCCCGTGTCCTGGAAGTCGGCAGCGGCACCGGCGAGCATGCCGTCCATCTGGCGGCGCTGCGGCCCGATACGCGCTGGCAGCCGTCCGATCCCGATCCGGCCTGCCGCGAGAGCATCGCCGCCTGGACGGCCCATACCGGCCTCGCCAATGTTGCGCCGCCGCTCGACCTCGATGTCCGCACCGTGCCCTGGCCGGTCGAGTGGGCGGATTTCGTCCTGTGCTGCAACCTGATCCACATCGCGCCCTGGGACTGCACCGTGGCTCTGGCAGCAGGCGCCGGGCGGCTGCTCGGCGCCGGCGGCGAACTGCTGCTCTACGGTCCGTTCAGGCGCGGCGGCGCCCATACCGCGCCGAGCAACGCCGCCTTCGACGCCGCGCTGCGCCGCGAGGATCCCGACTGGGGCGTGCGCGACCTGGAGGCGGTGGCCGCGCTGGCGGAGGCGAACGGGCTTTCGTTCGTCGAGGCGGTGCCGATGCCGGCCAACAATTTCTGCGCCGTCTTCCGGAAGGCGGAACCCGGTAGGGCGGAATCCCGCGCGGGGGCGTGAAGCGGGTCCGGCCGGCCGGCGCGCACCGTCCGGGCCACGAAATTGCCTCAAATGATCGCGGAATTGCCGCGATTTGCCGGTAATCCTGCCACAGGCCGGTGGCACTTTCGCTCCGGTCGATACGGCGCAGACCCCGGCGCCGGTCGGCCGACCGGAGCGGTTAACCCGAACCGGCCGGGACGTGGCGGAACGGGAATTCGGCGGTACGATTCCCGCTCCGCGCTCCCGCCTCTCCTCCGGAAAGGCCGCGGCGCAATCCTCCCCAGGCGCCGCGGCCTTTTCGTTTGCCCGGCACGATCGCCGACGGCTTGACAGGAACGCGCCGGCTTGCACCATCCGCGCCGGACGGCGGGCGCGGTTGCGGACCGCCGGTTGTACATCCGGGACGGTGCAGGACGGCGGCGGTGTTCCAGCGGCTTTACGGTTGGGCGATGACGAAGGCGGCGCATCCGCACGCCTTCTGGTGGCTCGTCGCCTTCGCCTTCGCCGAGGCGACCTTCTTTCCCCTGCCGGCCGATATCCTGCTGATCCCGATGGTCCTGGCCGCGCGCGCCCGGGCGTGGCGGCTGGCGGCGGCCTGCACCGTCGCCTCGGTCGCCGGCGGCTGTTTCGGCTGGCTGATCGGCACGTTCGCCTTCGAGGAACTCGGCCGGCCGCTGCTCGAACTCTACGGCGCGATGGACCAGATGGCGCTTCTGCGAGCGGAGTACCACAAATACGGCGAACTGTTCGTCGCCATCGGCGCGGTCACGCCGGTGCCCTACAAGGTGGTGACCATCGTCAGCGGCTTCTTCCAGATGGACCCGGCCAGCTTCGCGCTGGTCTCGCTGGTCGGCCGCGGCGTGCGCTATTTCTTCGTCGCCGGCGCCGTCTACCTGTTCGGCCCGCTGATCGACCGCTTCATCAACCGCAACGCGCAGCTCGCCTTCGCGGTCTTCACCGTGCTGCTGCTCGGCGGCTTCGTACTGACGGCGTGGGTGATCTAGGCAGGTGCCGCAGTTTCACTCCGCGGCAACGGCCGGCGCCTCCGGCCGCGTCACCCGCGCGGCGCAGAATTTGAAGCTCGGGATCTTGCCCCAGGGGTCGAGCATCGGATCGGTCAGCAGGTTGGCCGGCGCGTCGGTGAAGCAGAAGGGAATGAAGACGGTGCCCGCGGGCACGGCGGTATCCATGCGCGCCGCCAGGTCGATGGCGCCGCGCCGGGTCTCGACCCGCACCGGGTCGCCCGGCGCGATGCCGAAGCGTTACAGATCTGTCGGGCTGAGCGAGGCGACCGCCTCGGGCTCCAGCGCTTCGAGAATCGTCGCCCGGGTGGTCATGGCGCCGGTGTGCCAGTGTTCGAGCTGGCGGCCGGTGGTCAGGATCATCGGATAGTCGGCGTCCGGCTGCTCGCCCGGCGGTTGCGGCGCCGCTGGCACCAGCTTGCCGCGGCCGTTCGCCGTCGGGAAACCCTCGCCGAACACGATCTCCTCGCCCGGCCTGTCCGGCGCGGCGCTGGGATAGGTCACCGCGCTCTCGCGCTCCAGCCGCTCCCAGGAGATGTTGTCTAGGGACGGCATGGTTTGCGCCATCTCGGCATAGACATCGGCCGGGCCGCTGTAGTTCCAGTCGAGGCCCATGCCGCGGGCAATGTCCTGGATGATCCGGATATCGTGGCGCGCCTCGCCGGGAAGGGCGAGCGCCTGGCGGCCCATCTGGACCTGCCGGTTGGTGTTGGTGACCGTGCCGGTCTTTTCCGGCCAGGCCGAGACCGGCAGCACGACGTCGGCGTGCCAGGCCGTCTCGGTGAGGAACAGGTCCTGCACCACGAGATGCTCGAGCTTGGCGAGGGCGGCGCGGGCATGGGCGGTGTCCGGATCGGACATCGCCGGGTTCTCGCCCATGATGTACATGCCGTCGATCTCGCCGGCGAGAATCGCGTTGACGATTTCAACCACGGTCAGGCCGCGCTTGGGATCGAGCGTGCCGCCCCACAGATCCTGGATCGGCGCGCGCAGGTCGGCGTCCTCGACCGACTGGTAATCCGGCAGGAACATCGGGATCAGCCCGGCGTCCGACGCGCCCTGGACATTGTTCTGGCCGCGCAGCGGATGCAGGCCGGTGCCCGGCCGGCCGACCTGGCCGGTGATCAGCGACAGCGCGATCAGGCAGCGGGCATTGTCGGTGCCGTTGACGTGCTGCGAAATTCCCATGCCCCAGAAGATGATCGCCTTCTCGGCCCGGGCGAACTTGCGGGCGACGGTGCGCAACTCCTCAGCGTCGATGCCGCAGACCGGCGCCATCTCCTCGGGCGTGAAGGGCCGGATATGTTCGGCGAAGGCCGCGAAGCCCTCGACAGTCGCCTGGACATACTGCTCGTCGTAGAGCTTCTCCTCGACGATCGTGTTGAGCAGCGCATTCAGCAGCGCGACATCCGTGCCGCCCTTGAACTGCAGCATGTGGCCGGCGTGGCGCGCCAGCGCCTGGCCGCGCGGATCGGCGACGATCAGGGTCGCGCCGCGCGCCGCCGCCTGCTTGAAATAGGTCGCCGCGACCGGGTGGTTCTCCGTCGGGTTGGCGCCGATGACGAAGATGACGTCGCTGTCCCGGCAGGCCGTGAACGGGGCGGTGACGGCGCCGGAGCCGATGCCTTCGAGCAGCGCGGCAACCGACGAGGCGTGGCACAGCCGGGTGCAATGGTCGACATTGTTCGTGCCGAATCCGGTGCGCACCAGCTTCTGGAACAGGTAGGCCTCCTCGTTGGAGCCCTTGGCCGAGCCGAAACCGGCGAGTGCATTCGGCCCCTTTTCGTCGCGAATCCGGCGCAGCCCGCCGGCGGCGCGTTCCAGCGCCTCCTCCCAGCTTGCCTCGCGGAAATATTCGAGCGGGTTCGACGGGTCCATGACGATATCGGCCGATTTCGGCGCATCGTCGCGCCGGATCAGCGGTTTCGTCAGGCGCTGCGGGCTGTGGGCATAGTCGAAGCCGAACCGGCCCTTCACGCACAGCCGCTGCTCGTTGGCCGGGCCGTCGCGGCCGTCGACATAGAGCAGCCTGCCGTCCTTCAGATTGTAGGTGATCTGGCAGCCGACGCCGCAATAGGGGCAGACGCTCTCGACTTTCTCGTCGGGAAATCCGGTGCGCACGCCGGCTTCGTCCAGCAGGTTCGCCGGCATCAGGGCGCCGGTCGGGCAGGCCTGCACGCACTCGCCGCAGGCGACGCAGGTGCTGGCGCCCATCGGGTCGTCCATGTCGAACACGATCTTCGAGCCGTGGCCGCGCTCGGCCATGCCGATCACGTCGTTGACCTGGACTTCGCGGCAGGCGCGGACGCAGAGGTTGCAGTCGATGCAGGCGTCGAGATGGACCGCCATCGCCGGATGGCTGATATCGGGCGCCGGCGTCGTGCGCGGCGGCAGGCGGCTCTCTTCCAGATCGACCCGGTCGGTCCACTGCCAGAAGCGGCTGTCGGGATCGCGCGCAACCTCTCTGGCCGGCTGGTCCGCGAGCAGCATCTCGAAGACCATCCTGCGCGATGCCCTGGCGCGGTCGGAGGCGGTGCGCACGACCATGCCCTCTGTCGGCATCCGGATGCAGGAGGCGGCGAGCACCCGCTCGCCCTCGACCTCGACCATGCAGGCGCGGCAGTTGCCGTCGGCCCGGTAGCCCGGCTCGTCGGCGTAGCAGAGATGCGGAATTTCCGTACCCAGGCGGTTCGCGACCTGCCAGATCGTCTCGCCCGGCGCGGCCGCGACCGTTTCCCCGTCCAGCGTGAATGCGATCGTTTCGCTCATGGCCCGACCCCGGTACCCGTCCGGTATGCGCTATCGTGGAGGCAACCGCCGAAACCCGCCGTGAAGCACGACTTTTCGGCCGATTCAAGGGGCGTTCACGGGATCGGCACCGTCGAAACGACGCGGGCGCCGGACCGGTCCAAACCGGTCCCCGTTCAGCGGTACGGCAGCCCTCCGGCGGAGCGCGAAATTACCGCCCCGAATACACGCCCTGCCGCTTCTCCAGCAGGGCGTTGACCGCTTCCAGATGGTCCTCGCTCTGGTGGCACAGGGCCTGGTTGACCGCGGCGGTCTCGAGGAAGGCCGGCAGGTCCGTCTTCATGGCGGCGCGCAGCAGGCGCTTGGCCTGGCGCACGGTCTTCGGCGGCTTGGACGCGATGACGCCGGCGAGCGCCCGCGCCTCGTCCATCAGGTCCTCCGGCTCGACCACTTTCATGCACAGGCCGCGGCTGAGCGCCTCATCGGCCCCGATCGGCCGGCCGGTGAAGGACATTTCGGCCGCGACCTCCCAGGGCACGCGCCGGGGCAGGAACCAGCTTCCCGCGTCGCCGGCGATCAGGCCGAGGCTCACGAAGACCTCGCCGAACAGGGCCTTCGTCGACGCGATACGCATGTCGCACATGAAGGCGAGGTCGCAGCCCGCGCCCATCGCCGGCCCGTTGACCGCCGCGATGGTCGGCACGTCCAGCCCGTAGATCGCCAGCGGGATCTGCTGGATGCCGTACATGTAGCCCTCGGCAATGTCCTGGCCCGGCCCGCCGAACATGCCGGCGCGGTCGCGCATCGCCTTGACGTCGCCGCCGGAGGAGAAGGCCGTGCCCGCGCCGGTCAGGATCGCCACCGACACCTCGGGATCGCGCTGCACCCGGCCGACCGCGCCGACCAGGGCGTCGATCGTCTCCTGGCCGGAGACCGGGTTGCGCCGGTCCGGATCGTTCAGCGTGATCGTGACGATACGGCCGGCCTTTTCGTAGAGCACCGGATCGGTAGACATGGAACACCTCACGGATTTCGCGGCGCGGCGGGCCGGAACGCCTGCGCGGGCAGGATTGCCCGCCCGCGCCCTGAAGCCGGCAGTCGAAAGACCGCGTTCCCCGCCGCCTTGCAGGACCGGGGGGAAGGACGGCCGCCGCGAGACGCAACGAGCGTCTAGTTCTTCGCCTGCGACTCGTAGAAGTTGACGAGCCGGATGACATCCCCGGCGTCGAGCCGGCCGAGCGGGCCGTCGCTGTAGCTCGACAGGACCACCTTGCCGGTCTCGCCGTTCACGACGAATTCGGACGGCTGGATGATCTGGCGCCGGTCCTCCCACCAGGAGTCCAGCGTATCGGCGATGTCGCGGGTCACGCCGTAGCCGAAGGGGAATCCCTTGCCGTCGGCGATCTTCTTCGCGTTATCGATATCGTCGACGCTCGCGGCCACGACGGATGCATTGGCCGCGCGCAATTCGTCGAGCTGCCTGGCAAAGCCATCCAACTGATGGCGGCAGAACGGTCACCAATGGCCCCGATAGAACAGGATGACCCGATATTTTCCGCTCAGGTCATCGGGCAGGCGCATCGATCCGCCGTCGACAAGATCGATCGACAGGTCCGGAAAGGTTGCGCCGATACCGAGTTTCTCACCCATGCCGGCATTTTTCCCTTGTTGGGGTTTCAGACAGCGGGGTTGTGCCGGTATTCGGCGCAAAGGGCAAGGGTGCGCGTCGGCCTACACCAGCAGACCCAGCCGCTCCGCCGCCGCCAGCGCCAGCACGGCGCCGATCAGGACGATCGCGCCGCCGCCCGCGAGGCCTGCGGCCCGGTGGGCCAGATTGCCGTACCTGGCCAGAGCGGGACTTGCACCGGCAGCCCGGGCGGCGCCGCGCCGCGCGTAAATCGCCGCCAGGCCGATCGCCGATACGGTGATCGCCACGCCCAGCGCCATGACCAGCGCGCCCAGGACGCCGATGGCGAAAATGCCGTTGGCCAGCGTGAACAGCAGCACGATCACGGCGCCGGTGCACGGCCGCAGGCCGGCGGCGACGGCCGCGGTGATCATGGCCCTGCGGCCCGGCTCCGCCGGTCCGGAGGCGCCATGCTCATGTCCATGCTCGCGATGCCCGCCCGGCCCATGCGTGTGGGAGCAGCCGCGGCCGACGATGCCGCCCCAGAACATCCACAGGCCGAGGAGCACGATCAGCGCGTAGCTCGCCAGTTCGACCCAGGTCGCGTTGTCGATCAGCTCCAGGGTGCCGGTATCCAGCGCCAGGGCGAAGATGCCGACCAGGCCGATCGCCACCAGCGCCTGGGTCAGGGCGATCAGGCCGCTCATCAGCACGCCGTCCCGCGGCCGCGCCCGGTTGGCGAGGAAATAGGCGGCGACGACGAACTTGCCGTGGCCCGGCCCGGCCGCGTGAAACAGGCCGTAGAGGAAGGAGAGCAGCAGGATGGCCAGCACCGGCGCGATGGCGCCGCGCGCCTTGTAGGCCGCGACCTGCCGGGCGACCTCGTCGTTCAGCCGCCGCTGCCAGCGCGCCACCGTCGCGACAAAGCGTTGGAACGCGGCGGGCGGCCGGAACCGCGGCGACCGGGTCTCCGGTGCCGTCGGCGCGGCGCCCGGCTTCGCCGGTGCACCCTTCGGATCGAGCCCGAAAGGGTTCTGCGCTGCCGCGGGCTCCGCCGCAGTCGCCGGAATTCCGCCGGCGACCGCCGGCAGCAGCAAGACCCACAGGACGACGCGGTGCAGGAACCTGCGGTCCCGGGTCATCGCCGGATACTTCTTGCGCATCGGGTTGGCGCCGGCATGGCGGTACGCGGCTGCGGCTTTTGCGGAATTGCGCGGGAAATCAACCGGCAGGACAGTCGAAATTGAGCATTCGCGGCACGACCAGGTCGAAATAGATCGGGTTTTCGAAATCGTCCCGCACGACCGTCCTGCATCCGGCAGGGGCAGCGCCGGCGAAGGTCACGGGGTTTTGCTTCTCGAGTTCGACGGCGACATAGTAGGTCTTGTCGACGAACAGGAAGGCCGGATTGTCAGCGCGCGGATCGACCGGCCGCGGCAGCGCCACCTTGAAGCGGTAGGCGAGCCGGCCGTCTACGACAGAGGCGGCGAATCCGGTGACCCTGTCGAGCTTGAGTTCCTCGCGGCCGATCCGCACGACGGTGAAATAGTTGAGGCCCTTCAGGGCGTCGAAAGCGCCGCGGCGCACCAGCTCCGCTTCGCCGGCGTCCAGTTTGCCGTCACGGTTCCGGTCGAAGGCGTGGATCACCACGCCGCCGAATACCGCATCGAAGGTCCAGTGCTGGGTGATCGCCACGACCTTGCCGCGCTCCATGTGGAAAATGGCGCGGGCGTCGATGAAGATGTGCGGATGGGCGGCGGCGGGCCGGATCGTGCCGACCGCCCCGGCAAGCAAAATGGCGACGATCAACAGGATTCGCATGCAGAACTCCGTGCGGCCGGCAGGCAACGCGGCAGAATTGCCGGACCGGCACCCGGCAAAGGAACCCGGCAAAGGAAAGAGCGGCGAAACAGTACCGTCAAAGGCCGGCATTCCGCTTTCGCTTCGCTGCCGCGGACAGGTCGGTCGGATAATGTAAAATACCCCATCCCGAAGCCGAATGCACCATGACCGAATCGCCCCCGAAACAGAGCCATCCGAAGTGACCGACGAAGACGGCGCAAGACGGCTCCTGATCGTCGGCCATGTGCCGTCGGACAACACGCGCCGCCTGCGCGACGCTGCGGCCGGAGCCGCGCGCGACGCCGTCGAGGGCGGCGGCGTGCGCGTCGTCGCCCAGAGCCCGTTCGAGACGCAGCCGGCGCATGTCTTGGCCGCAAACGCCGTCATTCTGGGGACGACCGAAAATCTCGGCTATATGAGCGGTGCGCTGAAGGATTTTTTCGACCGCTGCTACTATCCCTGCCTGGAGCATACCCAGGGGCTGCCCTATTGCCTCTATATCCGCGCCGGCCACGACGGGACGGGCACGCGGCGCGGCGTCGAAACCATCGTCACCGGCCTGCGCTGGCGCGCGGTGCAGGAGCCGCTGGTCTGCCGCGGCGAATGGGACGAGGCGTTCGTCGAGCGGGTCGCGGAGATCGGCGCGGCGATGGCGGCCGGACTGGAAGCGGGGATTTTCTGACGGCGCCGGATGCCGCGCGGCCCTATTCCAGCGCTTTGGCCGGCACACCGCGCAGATATTCCGCGATCGCCCGGCGGTCCGCGTCGGTCAGTTTCGACGTGACGTTGGTGACGACCTCTTCCATTTCGCCGCCCATGACGTCGCCCGAGGGCGTGACGCCGGTCTGCAGGGCGAAAACGATTTCGTCCGCACTCCACGAACCGATGCCCTTTTCCTCGTGCGGCGTGATGTTGGGCGCGCCGCCGATCTTGGCGCTGCCGTCGCCATAGTCCGGCGCGCCGGCCAGTTGGACGCTGTTGCGCAGTCCGCCCAGAACATTGCGCCGCGTGTGGCATTCGCCGCAATGGGCGGGGCCGGTCACGATATAGGCGCCGCGGTTCCAGCGGCGCGACTTGCCGGGGTCGGGGCGGTAGCGGCCCGGCTCCAGGAACAGCAGCTTCCACAGGCCGAGGGCGGGGCGGACGGAATAGGGAAAGGCCAGCCGGTGTTCCCCGTTTCGCGCCGTGGCCGGCGGGACCGTCTTCAGATAGGCCCACAGGTCGCGCAGGTCGTCGAGCGTCATCCGCGTGTAGGAGACGTAGGGGAAGGCCGGATAGTAGTGGCGTTCGTCGGGCGACAGGCCCAGGGTCATGGCCCGGATGAAATCCGCCTCGGTCCATCCGCCGATCCCGGTGGCGGCATCCGGCGTGATGTTGGGGGAAACGAACACCCCGAAAGGCGAGGGAATCTCGCGCCCGCCGGCAAGCGGCGTGCCGCCCTTGCGGGTATGGCAGCCCATGCAGCCGGACATGGCGAACAGATAGGCGCCCCGCTCGGGATCGGCCGTTGCCGCATCCGGGCCGGACTTCGGCATCTGCCATACGAGCGACGGGAACAAGGCGGGAATCCCGGCGGCAAAGACCGCCGCTATGGCGAGGAACAGCAGGATCCCGATCAGGCGCATCGGCAGGCGGCCGGTTCGTTTTCCGCGGTCCGGAGGTTGCGAAAATTCTCGCGAACCGCACGGGGTTGGAACGACTACCCGGTAACAGTGCCACGCCGGTCCATGCCGATAAAATCAAAATTTTTGCGAGGGGCGAAAGGCCGGCATTGTGCGGTCCGGCGCGATCGGGCGGGCCCGTCCCGAAGCTGCCGCGGCGCCTTATCCGTCGCCGCGCGCTACCGGTGTATCGGTTGCCTGCCGCCCTGCGCCGGGCGGCGCCTGGAGTCTCGGCGCTTCGGCCTCTTCCGCGAACTCGTCGGCCTCGGGCCGGCTGCTCAGCACAGAGTGTGAGAATATCAGCTCGCCGCAGGCTGATTTCGATTGGTCT
>VXNK01000058.1 GCA_009840595.1 Rhodospirillaceae bacterium
CAATCGCTCTGGCGGCCCCGGCCCCGGCAATGGCGTCGCCGCAGGTCGGCAAGACGGCGCCGGACTTCACCGGCGTCGACAGCAACGGCGCGCGGGTGGCGCTGTCCGACCTGCGCGGCCGGCTGGTCGTGCTGGAATGGACCAATCACGGCTGCCCCTACGTCTCGAAGCATTACGGCGCCGGCAACATGCAGAAGACCCAGAAGGCGGCGCGTGCGAAGGGCGCGGTGTGGCTCAGCATCATCTCGTCGGCGCCGGGCCGGCAGGGCCATGTCGACGGTGCGGCGGCGAACCGGCTGACCGAGACGCGCGGCGCCGCGCCGAGCCATGTCATCCTCGATCCGAAAGGCACGATCGGGCGGAAATACGAGGCGACCAACACGCCGCACATGTTCATCGTCGGCAAGGACGGCACGCTGCTCTACATGGGCGCCATCGACAGCATCCGCTCGGCCAACCCCGCCGACATTCCGCGGGCGAAGAACTATGTGACCGCGGCGCTCGACGAAATCGCCGCCGGAAAGAGGGTCAGCGAACCGGTAACGCGCCAATACGGCTGCTCGGTGAAATACGCGTATTGAGGGGCGGCGCGCCCTGCCTTGCCGGGCCAGGCCTCAAACTGTCAGGCACGGCCTGCGCTTGACGGAACGAATAAGAACATTATATGAACTTTTTGGATTTGGCGACACCGGCGGCTTGCGATGACAAATCCTGACATTTCCTGACAGGGCCGGTCGTGACAATGCCGGTCATGATGGGGCCGGTCATGATGGGGCCGGCCGCCCTCCGGGTTGCCGTCATTCGATCCGGGGAGGTCCGGGGCAGCGCGGGAACCGGAAGGGCGGCAGCATGACGAAACATGACATTTCATGACATTCCGGAACTTTGCAGGATTGCCGGTCCGGCCTCCGAACCAAAGTGTGAACCATGGTTTACATATAGCGCATGATCGAGATAATCGAGCGCGCGACCTTCAAGCGCCGGATTCGCGGCCTGCGCGGCGGACTGGAGACAGGCATGACCGAAACCTTTGCGCGATGGGACGCGACGGAGCATCTGCGCACCGAGGAAGATGTGCGCCTCTACCTCGAAGCGTGTGCGGAGGAAGACCCGGGCGACGGAAGCCTGATCCGCGCGGCTCTGAACGATATTGCGCGGGCGCGGAACATGAGCCGGCTGGCGCGCGATGCCGGTATGACCCGCGAAGGGCTTTACAAGGCGTTGTCGGAAAACGGCAACCCGACCTTCGCCACGGTCACGCGGATTGCGCGGGCGCTGGGAATGCGGGTGCGGATTACGGTGTAGCGGGGCGCCGGCCGGTGCGGCCGGCCGCGCTTTGCGCCGGATCGCGGCCTACACCCGCACGCGCATGTGCAGCATGCCGCGGGTGAGGATGCTGTCGGACCAGGGCGGGTCGTGCTCCGCCAGGGCGAGGCCGGGCCAGCGCCGCAGCAGGAGCGGGAAGGCGATTTCGGCTTCGAGCCGGGCGAGCGGCGCGCCGAGGCAGAAATGGATGCCGTAGCCGAAGGCGAAATTCTTCTTCGCCTCGTCGCGGCGGATGTCGAAGCGGTGCGGCTCCGGGAACGCGCGCGGATCGCGGTTGCCGGCGCACATCATCAGGAACAGCCGGTCGCCCCGGGCGATGCGCCGGCCGTGCCAGTCGAAATCCTCCATCGCGACGCGGACCATGGACAGCGACGGGCCGTCGAAGCGCAGCATCTCCTCGACCGCGTTGCGCACCAGGCCGAGATCGTCGAGGTTGGCGCGCAGGTCGGCCATCTGCGCCGGGTTCTCGATCAGGGCGCGCATGCCGTTGGCGAGCAGCTGGGTCGTCGTTTCGTGGCCGGCGAACAGCAGCAGGACGCAGCAGGCGACCAGCTCGTCGGTGGTCAGCCGGTCCCGTTCGTCGCGCGCGTCGAGCAGGCCGGTCGTCACGTCGTCGGCGCCGCTTGCCCGATGCTCCTCCAGGAAGCGGCGGAACCAGGCTTCCATCTCGACGATGCCGTCCGACGCCATGCGGTATTTCTGCGGATCGCTCCGGGAGGTCAGGACGAATTTCGCCAGCAGGTCCGACCAGCGCTTCAGCTTGTCGACATCCTGTTCCGGCACGCCGAGCATATGGGCGATGACGAGGGCCGGCAGGGGATAGGCGAATTCGTGGATCAGGTCGAACTCGCGCGCGCCGGTCCGCTCGATCTGCGCATCGATATCGTCCAGCAACCGGTTGACGATCCGTGCTATTTCCGGGCGCAGCGCCTCGACTGCGCGGGTCGTGAAGGCGCGGTTCATCAGGCCGCGCAGGCGGGTGTGGTCCGGCGGATCGGTGAAGACCGCCCACAGGTTCAGATGGTCGCCCAGCGGCTTCAGCATGTCCTGCATCGGGGCCGGCGCGCGCGCGATGAACGGCCGGATGCGGTCGGACGACAGGCGCGGGTCGCGGAAGGCGGCGCGGATGTCGTCGTAGCGCGTGACAACCCAGGCGCCCAGGACGTCCGACCGGTAGACCGGCGCTTCGGCCTGCAGCGGCGCCAGCGCGGTATAGGGATCGCGGATCGCCGCGGCCGACAGCGGATCGAAAGTAACGGCGGGGCTATCGGCGTCGGGCATGGGGGCTCTGCGGTTCCGGATGGCGCGCCGGCGACCCTAGCGCCTGGCCGCGCGAATGCAAGCGGCGGGGCGATTCTGCGGTATTCTCCGTTTGCCGCGTTGACAGGCTGCGGCGCGGGCGATAGCCCGGACGGCGAACCGTCCCCGACGACGAAGGAAGCGCGGATGCCCAGGCTGGACCGGAATCTCATCGGCACGGTGCTGGAGCCGGTCGTGGCCGAGGTCGAGAAGGGCGAGATCCGCCAGTTCGCCAACGCGATCGGCGCGACCGACCCGATCCATACCGATCTCGCCGCCGCGCAGGCCGCCGGCTATCCGAACCTGGTGGCGCCGCCGACCCTGGTGTTCTGCCTGGCCCAGCGCAATGCCGAGCCGACGAAGGGTTTGGTGAAGCTCGGCTTCGACGTGGCGAAGCTGCTGCACGGCGAGCAGCATTTCGAATATTTCCATCCGGTCTGCGCCGGCGACACGATCACGCTCAGCACCCGGATCGAGGACATCTACGAGAAGAAGGGCGGCCTGCTCGAATTCATGGTGCAGAAGACCGACGCCGTGAACCGGGACGGCACCCTGTGCGCGACGATGACCGCCGTCGTCGTCCAGCGCCACGGCTAGAGGAGACGCGCGATGGACGCGGCAGCCCTGAAGGTCGGCGACGCCATTCCCGAACTGACGATCAACCGGGTGTCCCGGCAGACGCTGGCGCTCTACGCCGGCGCCTCCGGCGATCACAACCCGATCCATATCGACACGGATTTCACCCGCGCGGCCGGCGTCGGCGACGTGTTCGCCCACGGCATGCTGGTCATGGCCTGGCTCGGCCGGGCGCTGACCGGTTTCGCGCCCCAATCGGCCCTGCGCAGTTGGGGCGTCCGCTTCGCCTCGATCACCCAGGTCGGCGCGCGGATCCGCTGCACCGGCACGGTGACCGAGCGGTTCGAGCAGGACGGCGAACGGCGCCTGCGCCTCGACATCGCCGCCACCGACGAACACGGCGATGTCAAGCTGAAGGGCGAGGCCGTGGTCGCGGTCGGCTGACCGCCGGCATCCCGTCATTTCGACCGAAGCGGCGTCAGCCGCGAAGTGGAGAAATCTTTCCGGAACAGTGCTTTGGACGAGGCTCCGCAGGTGAAAGATTTCTCCACTCCGCCCCGGATGAATCCGGGGCTCCGGTCGAAATGACGGATGAGGGAAGCGGCTCCGGCCGACGCTGGAATTCAAACCGAGACACACCACCCAAAGGAAAGCGATAAACGCATGGCCAAACTCGACGGCAAGGTCGCGCTGGTCTCGGGATCGGGGCGGGGTATCGGCAGGGCGTTGGCGCTCAAGCTCGCCGGCGAGGGCGCGCGGGTCGTCGTCAACGACCTCGACCCCGATCCCGCCAACGAGACCGCCGAAGAAATCCGGGCGCTCGGCGCCGAGGCGGCGGTCTGCGCCGGCGATGTGGCGGCGGACGATTTCGCCGACCGGTTCGTCAAGGCGGCGATGGACGCCTGGGGCGGCATCGACATCGTCGTCAACAATGCCGGCTATACCTGGGACAGCGTGATCCAGAAGATGACCGACGAGCAGTGGGACGCGGTCATGGACGTCCACGTCAAGGCGCCGTTCCGCATCCTGCGCGCCGCCGCCGAGCCGATCCGCATCGCCGCCAAGAAGGAGGCGATGGAGGGCCGCGAGGTCATCCGCAAGGTGGTCAACATCTCGTCGATCGCCGGGCTCTACGGCAACGCCGGCCAGATCAACTATTCAGCGGGCAAGTCGGCCATGATCGGGATGACGCGGACGATGGCGAAGGAGTGGGGCCGCTACAAGGTCTGCGTCAACTGCGTCGCCTTCGGCTACATCAAGACGCGCATGACCCAGCCGATGGACAAGGACGACCCCCCGGTCCTCGACATCGGCGGCCGGGACATCCGCGTCGGCGTGCAGCCGCACATGATCCAGATGATGGAGGCGATCATTCCGATGGGCCGCGGCGGCACGCCGGAGGAGGCGGCCGACGCCGTCTACCTCTTCTGCACGCCGGAGAGCGACTATATCAGCGGCCAGGTGATCGTCGCCGGCGGCGGCCTGCTGATCTGATCCGGACGGCGGGATCTGGACTTTCGGAACGGCCCGCAGCCGGCTGAAAAACAAAGGATTTTCCTTATGGGCGACTACGTCTCCCCCTGGATGACCGAGGAGCTTTCCATGCTCCGGGATTCGGCGGCCCGCTTCTTCGAGCGCGAATTCGTGCCTCACGAGGAGCAGTGGGCGAAGGACGGGATCATGCCGCGGGAGATGTGGAACCGGGCGGGCGCGGCCGGCCTGCTGTGCGCCAGCATCCCGGAGGAGTATGGCGGCGCCGGCGGCAGCTTCGCACACGAGACGGTGATCCTCTACGAGCAGGGCAAGGCCAACGTGCGCAGCCTCGGCAACGCGGTGCACAGCGGCATCGTCGCCCATTACATCCTGGCCTACGGTTCGGAGGAGCAGAAGCGGCGCTGGCTGCCGAAGATGGCGGCGGGCGAGCTGGTCGGCGCCATCGCCATGACCGAGCCGGGCACCGGCTCCGACCTCCAGGCCGTGCGCACGACCGCGCGGATGGCCGGCAACCAGTATGTCGTCAACGGCCAGAAGACCTTCATCACCAACGGCCAGCACGCCGACCTGGTCATCGTCGTCGCCAAGACCGACCCGGACGAGAAGGCGCGCGGCGTCTCGCTGATCGTCGTCGAAACCGACGGCGCCGAGGGCTTCAGCCGCGGCCGCAATCTCGAAAAGCTCGGCCTCAAGGCCCAGGACACGTCGGAGCTGTTCTTCGACGACGTGCGCGTGCCGACCGCCAACCTGCTCGGCGCCGAGGAGGGGCAGGGCTTCTTCCAGCTCATGAACCAGCTGCCCCAGGAGCGGCTGATCGTCGGCATCGGCGCCTGCGCGGCGATGGACCTCGCGATCGAACTGACGGCCGATTACGTCAAGCAGCGCAAGGCGTTCGGCAAGCGCATCCTGGATTTCCAGAACACCCGCTTCAAGCTCGCCGAGTGCAAGACCGAGGCGCATATCGCCCGGGTCTTTGTCGACAGCTGCCTGCAGCGCCACCTCGCCGGCGAGCTCGACGTCACGACCGCCGCGATGGTCAAATGGTGGTGCGCCCAGAAGCAGAACGAGGTGATCGACGAGTGCCTGCAGCTGTTCGGCGGCTACGGCTACATGGACGAATTCCCGATCTCGCGCATGTACGCCGACGCCCGCGTCCAGAAAATCTACGGCGGCACCAACGAGATCATGAAGGAACTGATCGCGCGGACGCTGTAAGCCGCCGCCGGGCGCTCCGCGGCGCGTTGCGGCCCCGCGGCAGGGAAGACGGCGCATGAAGACCTACCGGGACCTCGACGGTCCGCCCGCCCTGCCGGTCATCGGCAACCTGCACCAGATCCGCCTGAACCGACTGCACCTGACCCTCGAGCGCTGGGCCGACCGCTACGGGCCGCTCTACCGGGCGAGGCTGGGCCCGATCCGCGTGGCGGCGGTGTCGGACGCCGCCGCGGTCCGGCAGGTGCACCGCGAGCGGCCCGGCCGGTTCCGGCGCTGGCGGGCGATCGAAGCGGTGGCGCGGGAAATCGGCATGCTCGGCGTGTTCGCCGCCGAGGGCAGGGACTGGCGGCGGCATCGCGGCCTGGTCGCCGCGGGACTCAACGCGGCGCGGGTCCGGCCGTTCTTTCCCAAGCTCGCGGTCGTCGTCGGCCGCCTGCAACGGAAGTGGGAACGCGCCGCCGATGCCGGCGAAACCACGGACCTGTGCCGCGACCTGATGCGCCTGACCGTGGATGTGACCGGGCAGCTTGCGTTCGGCATCGATTTCAACACGGTCGAGACCGAGGGGCCGGTCATCCAGCGCCATCTCGACAGGGTATTCCCGATGGTCCATCGGCGCATCAATGCGCCGCTCGCTTACTGGCGGTATGTCCGCCTGCCGGCAGACCGCGCGTTCGACCGCGCCCTCGCCGGGCTCCGGACCGAGGTGAACGGGATCATCGGCGAGGCCCGGGAGCGCCTCCATGCGAACCCGGCGCTCCGCGATTCGCCGTCGAACTTTCTCGAAGCGATCATCGCCGCCGGCGAGGACGGCCGCGACAGGTTCTCCGACACCGACATTTTCGCCAATGTCTGCACCCTGCTGCTCGCGGGCGAGGATACCACCGCGCACACTATCGCCTGGACCGTGCATTGCTTCATGCAGCATCCGGAGCATTTCGCCCGCGCCCGCGCCGAGGTTGACGGCGTGATCGCGCCGGCGGCGGCCGTCGGGGAGCCGGAGCAGATTGAGTGGTTTCCGTTCCTCGACGCCGTCTGCAACGAGTCGATGCGCCTCAAGCCGGTGGCGCCGGTGAATTCGCTGGAGCCGGTCGAGGATGTCGAGATCCTGGGCCACACGATCCCGCGCGGCACCATGGTCATGGCGCTGAACCGCCATATCGCGATGCAGGACGGCAATTTCGGCGACGGCGCCCGCTTCGATCCGGAACGGTGGCTGGCGGGCGCGGCGCCGGGATGCCCGCACGATACCGACGCTTTCATTCCGTTCGGCTCCGGCCCGCGTTTCTGTCCCGGCCGCAGCCTCGCTCTGCTCCAGATCCGCACCGTGCTCGCGATGCTCTGCCGCAATTTCGACGTCGAGCCCGCCTTTCCGGCGCGCCCGGTCGAGGAAAAGCACGCCTTCACCATGATGCCCGAAAACCTGCTCGTCAGGCTCAGCCGCCGGGCGTCGTGATCCGGCAGGGGGAAGGCGGCGTACAGGCCTTGCCGCCGCCATTCCCCCGGCGTAACACACGGGCGTCCTGGCCCCGCCGGCGCCGAAGCGGCCCATACGGACAGGCCCGCGGACCGAAGAAAGGCATGACGATGACCCTCCCGATCCCGGATTTCTCCCGCCTTGCACCGCCGGCCGGTTACCGCCTCGCCGTTACCGGCGGCTGCGGCGGCATCGGCCGGCGGTTGACCGAAGTGGCGGTGGCGGAGGGGCTCAGGGTCGCGGTCATCGACCTGCCGGGCTCGCTGGAGCGCCACGCGCTGCCCGCGGGGGTCGAGACGCTGCCCTACGATGCGCGGGACGACGACGGCGCCGCGCAGGCCTTCGCCGGCCTGGCCGGGGCCTGGGGCGGCGCGCTCGACGGGCTGGTCCATCTGCCGGGCTACATGTCGCCGCCCAAGCCGGTCGAGGAGATGACGGCGGCCGAGATCGACGAGGCGCTGTCGGTCAACCTCCGCTCCGCCTTCCTGGCGGTCAAAGCGGCGTTGCCGATGCTGCGCAAGGGCGCCGGCGAGACCGGCAACGCGTCGGGCATGGTCTTCGCCGCGTCCGGCCTCGCCACCCTGGTGGAGAAAACCACCGGCACCTATTCGGCGGCCAAGGCGGGCATCATCGCGCTCGCCAAGGGGCTGGCGAAGGAGAATGCACCGGAGGTGCGGGCCAACTGCATCGCGCCGGGCGCGGTCGACACCGCCTTCCTGCGCGGCGGCACCGGGCGCGGCGGCGACGTGACGCCGAAGAACGAGCAGGATTTCCCGGCCGGCATGGACAATTCGGCCATGCTGGCGACGATCCCGCTCGGCCGCATCGCCGTCACCGACGACATCGTCGGGCCGGTCCTGTTCCTGCTGTCGGAAAAGGCCCGCTTCATGACCGGCCAGACCCTCTACATCAACGGCGGGAGGTTGATGGTGTGAGAATCCTGCCCGGACCGGTCAGGGATAGAGCTGGTCGACATTCCGAAGCCCCGCGGCAGGCTGAAGAAAGTCATCCGACCCCGCCGGCGATCCGCAGCGAACGTGAGCGGAAGTCCCGGCGGTAGAGGACGATGACCACCCAGGCTGTGGCTATCATGAGCGCGGCGGGGTGCAGGAACCAGGCAAGGGCCGCCAGAGCGAAGTAGAACGCCCGCAGCCCGCGGTTTTGATGCAACCCGGCGAGGTTGCCGATTTGCGCGACCTGTTGCGCGGCTCTCTCTGCCTCGGCATCGACATTCGTGCTGCCCGGCACCGCGCCGATGAGGATGGCACAGAACCCGTAGAGTCGGTAGGACCACACGAATTTGAAGAACGCATAGATAAAAACCAGTATCAGGAGCAAGACCTTCACCTCCCATTCGAGGAGGGTCGTCTCGCCGATGAAGGGCAGAGCGGAGAGTACCGCGATGGCCTTGTCCGTGGCGCCGAGAGATGCGACCAGACCGCCGACGGCAAGGATGCTGGTGGAGGCGAACAGTCCGACACCGCTCTGCAGGTGATTGAGAATCAGGGCGTCCAGCATGCGCAAGTCGCGGTTCAGCATTTGCTTCATCCAGCGATTGCGGTGCTCCTGCATTGTGCCGAAGACCGATTTCGTCTTCAGGCGCTCGCTGTCGGCGATCAGGTTGTAACCGATCCAGAGGCAGAGGAACCAAAGGATCGCCGCGATGTCGAGCGGAGTGGGGAACGACGGCATGGAATGTCGGTCCTGCGTTGGTCCAATCCGAGACTGCCGAGTTACCGTTCGCCGTCATGGGCGGCTTACCGGGCAGGACGACCGATGGCAATCCGACCCCCCGCATACCGAGGCTGACGGACCCACCCCGCACGGTCCGCGCCGTCAGCGGTTTTCGAGCAGTTCGATCTCGATGAAGGCGAATTCGTAGTCGTTGGCGTTGATCACGTCGTGCTCGACGCCGCGCGGCCGGTTATAGGGGATGCCGAGAGTGAGTTCGGCCTCGCGCGTGCCGTCGGGCTCGACCAGGCGCAGGGTGCCGGTGGTGATCGGGACGACGACGTAATCGTGCTCGTGGACGTGGTAGCCGGTCGCCGCGCCGGGGGCGAAGCGCCACTCGGTGACGCGGACCCGCTCGTCCTCGATCATCACGGTCGGCACGGCCTTGATTTCGCTCATGGTTCTCTCCGGTCGGGTGCCGGGCTGCCGCTCGCCGCGGGCAGCCGGCCTAGTCCGTCGCGCGGACCTTGACGTAGCGGCCGGGTGCCGGCTCGATGACGTCGAGGCCGCCGTCGCCGGGCTGACGTGCGTCGACCTTGCCGCCGGTCTTGCGCGAAATCCAGCGGTGCCATTCCGGCCACCACGAGCCGTCGTGCTGCTTTGCGCCGGCGAACCAGGCGTCGGGGTCGGCCGGGTTCTTCGGATTGGTCCAGTAGCCGTATTTCTCCGAGCCCTCCGGATTGACCACGCCGGCGATATGGCCCGAGCCGCTAAGGCAGAACTTCACCGGCCCGCCATAGAGCTGCGTGCCCGAATAGGTCGCCTTCCAGGGCGCGATATGGTCGTCCTTGGTCGACAGGATGAAGGTCGGCGCTTCGACCGCGCCGAGGTCGATCGGCGTGCCGAGCAGGTCGATGGCGCCCGGTTCGACCATGAGATTCCGCTGGTACATGTTGCGCAGGTAGAACATGTGCATCGCCGCCGGCATGCGCGTGGCGTCGGAATTCCAGTACAGCAGGTCGAAGGGGAAGGGGTCCTTGCCGAGCAGGTAGTTGTTGATGACGAAGGACCAGATCAGGTCGTTGGCGCGCAGCATGTTGAAGGTGTTCGCCATGTCCTTGCCTTCGAGATAGCCGTGCTTGGCCATCCGCTGCTCCAGGCCCTTCAGCTGCTCGTCGTCGATGAAGACGCACAGGTCGCCGGCATTCTCGAAATCGACCAGGGTGGTGAAATAGGTCACGCTTTTCACCCGGTCGGCCCGGCCGCTGTTCGCCAGATGCGCCATCGCGCAGGCGGTCAGCGTGCCGCCGAGGCAATAGCCGATCATGTTGACCTGCTGTTCGCCGGTCGCCCGCTCGACGGCGTCCATCGCGGCGAGCGGGCCCTCGATCAGGTAATCCTCGAAGGTCTTGTCCGCGAGCTTCGAATCCGGATTGACCCAGGAAATGACGAAGACCGTGTGGCCCTTCGAGACCGCCCAGCGAATGAAGGAGTTCGAGTCGCGCAGATCGAGGATGTAGAACTTGTTGATCCACGGCGGGACGATCAGCAGCGGCGTCCTGT
Organism: Rhodospirillaceae bacterium; assembly: GCA_009840595.1. Lineage (GTDB taxonomy): Bacteria > Pseudomonadota > Alphaproteobacteria > Bin65 > Bin65 > Bin65. The sequence goes on from VXNK01000058.1 coordinate 10,622, forward strand.
ACGCCTTCTCGGTCAGCGGCGCATACTGGATGAGCTGCATCAGGTCGTTCTCGAACACGACCGAACCCTTCGAGGCGGCGACATTCTCGCCGACCTCGAATTTGCTGTCGTCGGTCATGCGGATGGCGAGCTTGCCCTTGCCCCGCTCCAGGTCGGTCAGCAGGTTGTTCAGCCCGTTGACCAGGTTCTCGCCCTTGGTCTCGACGGTCGCGCGCAGGACTTCCGGGTTGGTCGCCGCGAAGTTGGTTGGCGCCATCGCGTCGATCCACTGTTTGGTAAAGAACTCCACCTTGTGGGCGGTGTGGTCGTCCAGGCCCTCGGTCTCGGCGACCGATTTCTGGATATGCTGCGACGCCAGCAGGTAGGACTGCTTGATGAATTCGAACGCGGCGTTGTCGGTCCAGGCCGCGTCCTTGAAGCGCCGGTCGCCGGCTTCCGGCGCGATTTTCGGCTCCGCCGCTTCGCCGCCCGTCAGGCGCCGCGCCGTATCGGTCCACAGGTCGGCGTAGTCCGACCAGAACCGGGTCTGCATCTCCCACAGCCGGGCCGGATCGGCCATCATCTGCCGGGTCAGCTCCATGAACGCGCCGCCGATCTTCAGCGGATCGGGGTCGTGCAGGCCTTCCTCTTTCTTGGACTCCAGAAAGTCCTCGACGATCTTCTGGCTGCGCTCGGCGATCGACGCGAACTGCTCGGCGGCGGCGGCCATATCCGGGGGTGCGGCGTCGGTCTGCGGTTCGGTCATGGTGTCGGTCCTTTCCCCGCGGCGCCGGGAACGCCGGCCCTTTCCGGACGCGTTCCGGACGGGCCGCCCGCGGGCATTTCCTGAAAGCGGTCGATCCGGTTAGGTATACCCGGTAGGTACGCCCGGGGGGGCCTCCGGCAGGATGACCGGTTGTCCGCCCGGCGGCGACGGGTTGACGCACAATGGCGCGGACCGGGCGATATCCTGCCCGTTGGCTTGCAGCGGGCGGGATATGCTACCAGTTTTGTGTCGCCGGGCCGGCCTGCGGATGATCGAACGGCCCGCATTGGGAGTTTCGAAATGAGCGTCGCCGAGCCCAGGATGTCCGCCCCGCGCAGAATGAAGCTGGCCGCGCCGATCGTTGCGCTGGCCGTTCTGGGCGCCTGCTCGAGCCCGGAAAAGGCCGACGCTCCCGGCGCCGACAAGCCGTTCCCGAACCTGGCGACGGTGCCCGAGCGCCCCGCGGGGCAGGACCCGCGCCAGCGCATGGAGATCCAGGAAGGGCTGTTCGCCGACCGGCGCAACGCCCGCTATCTCGACGGCGGCGGGCCCCGGGCCGGCTACGGCAGGGCGCCGGACAGGGTTACGGACAGTGAAGTGCGCGCCGAGATCATCCGGCCGGGCAGCGCGAAGCGGGAGGCCAGGGTCAGGACGGTCGACGGCGTCCGGATCGTCCGTTCCGGCTTCATCGCCGCCGTTACCTTCGCCGGCAAAGGCACCGCCCTGCCGCCGGGCAGCGGCCGCAAGATCGTGCGCATCGCGCAAATCCAGAATGTGCTCGAGAGCACCCTGACGCTGATCGGCCGGTCCGGCCGGGGCGAACCGGCGGACGCGGCGCTCGCCCGCGCCCGGGCCGTCGCGACCGGCCTGACGACCATGGGCGTACCGGCCGGCAAGATTCGCATCCGCAAGGGCAAGGGAGCGGCCTCGCGGGTCGACGTCTACATGTCCGGCGGCAAGGTGCCGAAGCAATAGTCCGCCTTTCCGCGCCGCAACGGGACCGCCGACCGGTGACGCACGCCGAGCCGTTCTACCGCCTCAAGCGCCTGCCGCCCTACCTGTTCGCCGAAGTCAACGCGATGAAGCACCGGGCGCGCGCGGCGGGCGAGGACATCATCGACTTCGGCATGGGCAACCCGGACAGCGCGACGCCGGACCATATCGTCGACAAGCTGGTCGAGACCGTCCGCAACCCCCGGACCCACCGCTATTCGACGTCGCGCGGCATTCCCGGCCTGCGCCGGGCGATCGCCGCCTACTACGAGCGGCGCCACAATGTGACGGTCGATCCGGAGCGGGAGGTCGTGGTCAACCTCGGCTCCAAGGAAGGCTTCGTCAATCTGGCCCAGGCCATCGTGGCGCCGGGCGACATGATCATCGCGCCGAACCCGACCTATCCGATCCACAGCTATGCCTTCATCATCGCCGGCGCCTCGATCCGCCATCTGCCGCTGACCCCGGCGCACGATTATCTGCGGGAACTGGACCGGGCGGTGCGCCATTCGGTGCCGCCGCCGACGGCGCTGATCCTGAACTTCCCCTCGAACCCGACGGCGCAGGTCGTCGATCTCGATTTCTACCGGGAGGTCGTCGATTTCTGCCGCCGCAACGATCTGCTCATCGTTTCCGATCTCGCCTATGCGGAGATCTATTTCGACGGCGACCCGCCGCCCTCGATCCTCGAAGCGCCCGGCGCGCGGGACATCGCCATCGAGTTTCAGTCGCTGAGCAAGACCTATTCGATGCCGGGCTGGCGGGTCGGTTTCGCCGTCGGCAACGAACGGCTGGTCCAGGCGCTCGCCCATGTCAAATCCTATGTCGATTACGGCGCCTTCACGCCGGTCCAGGTGGCGGCCACCGCGGCGCTGAACGGGCCGCAGGATTGCGTGGCGGAATTCCGCGAGTTGTACCGGCGGCGGCGCGACGTGCTGGTCGAAGGGCTGGCGGCGGCCGGGTGGGACGTTCCCAGCCCGCCGGCGACCATGTTCGCCTGGGTGCCGCTGCCGCCGCGTTTCGCAAACATGGGCTCGATGGAATTTGCCAAACTTCTGCTCGGCGAGGCAAAAGTCGCGGTATCGCCGGGCATCGGTTTCGGCGAATATGGCGAGGGTCATTTGCGGGTTGCGCTGGTCGAGAACACGCAGCGCATCCGGCAGGCGACCCGCAATATCAAGGCCTTTCTTGCCGGCGATGCGGCGGCCGCCTGACCGGCCGCGCCTTCCGGGCGGCATTCCTCCGGACGGGGTGACGTGAGCGACGAGATCAGACTTGCCGTGGCCGGCCTCGGGACGGTCGGCGCCGGCGTCGTGGACCTGCTGGACCGCAACGGCGGCCCGATCGCGGCCCGGGCCGGCCGCCGCCTGTCCGTCGCGGCGGTGTGCGCGCGCGACCGGGCGAAGGACCGGGGCGTCGATCTTGCCGGCGCGGACTGGCACGACGATCCGGTCGCCATGGCCGGCGCCGGCGGCCACGACATTTTCGTCGAGCTGATCGGCGGCGCCGACGGGCCGGCGAAAGCGGCTGTCGAGGCTGCGCTCGCCGCCGGCAAGCATGTCGTCACCGCCAACAAGGCGCTGATCGCCGAACACGGCGCGGCGCTCGCCGCGCAGGCCGACGCCGCGGGGGTCGCGCTGGCCTTCGAGGCCGGCGTCGCCGGCGGCATCCCGATCGTCAAGGCGATGCGCGAAGGCCTGGCCGGCAACCGGATCGGCCGGGTCGTCGGCATCCTGAACGGCACCTGCAACTATATCCTCACCGACATGCGCCACAGCGGCCGGCCGTTCGAAGCGGTGCTCGCGGAGGCGCAGGACCTGGGCTATGCCGAGGCCGATCCCCGCTTCGACGTCGACGGGATCGACGCGGCCCACAAGCTCGCCATCCTGACCAGCCTGGCGTTCGGCGTCGCCGTCGACTTCGCCGGCGTCTCGATCGCCGGCATCCGCAAGGTCACGCCGGTCGATATCGCCTTCGCCGAGGAACTCGACTACCGCATCAAACTGCTCGGCATCGGCGCCCTGACGGACTCCGGGATCGAGCAGTGCGTCGAACCTTGCATGGTCCGGCGCGACTCGCCGCTCGGCGCGGTCGACGGAGTCTACAATGCCGTCACGGTGCAGGCCGACGCCGCGGAGGACACGACCTACGAGGGCCGCGGCGCCGGCGCGGGGCCGACCGCCTCGGCCGTGGTCGCCGACATCGTCGATATTGCGCGCGGGCGCGTTCTGCCGGCCTTCGGCATTCCGGCCGCGGCGCTGAAACCGCTGCAGCGCGCCGACGCCGAGGCCAGGCGCGGCGCCTTCTATGTCCGGCTGATCGTGCGCGACCGTCCCGGCGTGATGGCCGACATCGCGGCCGCCCTGCGCGACGAGCAGGTATCGCTGGAAAACGTGTTCCAGCGCGGCCGGGCGCCGGACGATGCGGTGCCGGTCGTGCTGACGACCCATGAGGGCGGCGAGGCGGCGCTGATGCGTGCGCTGGTCCGGATCGGCGGTCTGGAGACGGTTCTGGAGGAACCGTGCCTGATCCGCATCGAGGACCCCTGAACCACGGCGAGAGGACAACGGCGGGCATGGCTGAAGGCGACGTACTGGAACGCAATCTGGCGCTCGAAGCGGTCCGGGTGACCGAGGCGGCGGCGCTGGCGGCCTCGCGCCTGATGGGCCGGGGCGACGAAAAGGCGGCGGACCAGGCCGCGGTCGACGCCATGCGCACGGCGCTCAACGTGCTGTCGATCGACGGCGTCGTCGTGATCGGCGAGGGCGAGCGCGACGAGGCGCCGATGCTGTTCATCGGCGAGGAGGTCGGCGCCGGCGGCCCGAAGGTCGATATCGCGCTCGATCCGCTCGAAGGCACGACGATCACCGCCAAGGGAACCGAGAACGCGCTGGCCGTCATCGCCATGGCGGAGGAGGGCGGCTTCCTCCACGCGCCCGACGTGTATATGGACAAGATCGCGGTCGGCGGCGGCCTGCCGGACGGCCTGATCGACATCGACGCGGAGCCGGCGGCCAACCTGAAGGCGCTCGCCGGCGCCCGGGGCGTCGAGGTCCAGGATCTCGTCGCCTGCATCCTCGACCGGCCGCGCCATGCCGAACTGATCGCGAAGGTCCGGGAGGCCGGCGCGCGCATCAAGCTGATCTCCGACGGCGACGTGAGCGGCGTTATCGCGACCTCGAAGCCGGACAGCGGCACCGACATCTATCTCGGCACCGGCGGCGCGCCGGAAGGCGTTCTGGCGGCGGCTGCGCTGCGTTGCATCGGCGGCCAGATGCAGGGGCGGCTGCTGTTCCGCAACGACGACGAGCGCCGGCGCGCACGGCATGCCGGGATCGAGGATCCGAACCGGGTCTACGGCCTGGAGGACATGGCGCACGGCGATGTCATGTTCGCCGCCACCGGCGTCACCGACGGCTCCATGGTGCGCGGGGTGCGCCGCTGGGGCACAGGAGCGGCGACCCATTCGATCGTCATGCGCTCGAAATCCGGCACGGTCCGGACCATCGAGGCGACCCACAACTTCCAGCGCAAGGCGGCGCCCGATCTGTAGACCGGCAGCGAACGGGTCCGGCGATGCCTGAGGGCGCAATCCCGCCGGCGATACTGGGGGTCGAACTGTCGCTCGGCGGCCGGCGCTGGCAGGCGCGCAGCACGGGCGACCCGGCGGCCGACGAGCGGCTCGGCATGGCGATGGCGCAGCGGTTCGGCCTGCCGGACATCGTCGGCCGCCTGCTCGCGAACCGGGGCGAGACGCCGGACAGCGCCGCGGACTTTCTCGAACCGAGCCTGAAACGCATGCTGCCCGACCCGTCCCATCTCAGGGACATGGACGCCGCCGTCGAGCGGATCGCCGCCGCCTTGGAGAAAGGCGAGCCGATGGCCGTGTTCGGCGACTACGACGTCGACGGCGCAACCTCCGCCGCCCTGCTGCACCGCTATTTCGCCGATCTGGGCGTGCCCCTGCGCCTCTATGTGCCCGACCGGGTCGCCGAGGGCTACGGCCCCAATGCCGAAGCCCTGCTGCGCCTGCACGGCGAGGGCATCCGGCTGGTGATGACGGTCGATTGCGGCATCTCGGCCCACGAGCCGCTGGCGGCGGCGCAGGCCGCGGGCCTCGATGTCGTGGTGCTCGACCATCACGTCGCCGAACCGGCGCTGCCGCCGGCCGTGGCGGTCGTCAACCCGAACCGGCTGGACGAAGACAGCCCGCACGGGACGCTCGCCGCGGTCGGCGTGACCTTCCTGCTGCTGGTCGCGCTGAACCGGGCGCTGCGCGGGCGGGGCCGGTTCGAGAACAGGCCGGAGCCCGACCTGATGGCGCTGCTCGACCTCGTCGCGCTGGGCACGGTGTGTGATGTCGTACCGCTGACCGGCCTCAACCGGGCGCTGGTCGCCCGCGGCCTCGCGGTCATGGCGCGCCGGCGCAACATCGGCCTGGCGGCGCTGGCCGACGTGGCGCGGCTGTCCGTTCCGCCGGGCGCCTATCATGCCGGCTTCGTGCTGGGACCGCGGGTCAATGCCGGCGGCCGGGTCGGCCGGGCCGATCTCGGCGCCCGGCTGCTGACCGCGGACAATCCCGCCGAAGCCCGCCGGCTTGCCGAACGGCTCGACGGCTTCAACGCCGAACGCAAGGCCATCGAACGAGCGGTGCTGGCCGCCGCGCTGGAGGGAGCGGAAGCGCAGGCGGCCGAAGGGCTGCCGCTGGTGCTCGTCGCCGGCGAGGGCTGGCACCCCGGCGTCATCGGCATCGTCGCGTCCCGCATCGTCGAGCGGACCGCCCGGCCGGCCTGCGTGGTCGCGCTGGCGGACGGCACCGGCAAGGGCTCCTGCCGCTCGATTCCCGGCGTCGATCTGGGCGCGGCGGTGATCGCGGCGCGCCAGGCCGGCCTGCTGCTCAACGGCGGCGGTCACAGGATGGCGGCGGGCCTGACCGTCGAAGCGGGCAAGCTCGGGGCGCTGCACCGTTACCTGTGCGAGCGGGTCGAAGGCGCGGTCGCCGCGGCCGGCGCGGTCCGCACCCTGGGGATCGACGCCGTGCTGACGCCGTCCGGGGCCACCCGCGCGCTCCAGGAGCAAATCGAGCGGGTCGGGCCGTTCGGCGCGGGCAACCCGGAGCCGCGCTTCGCGCTGTCCGGCGCACGGATCGCGAAGGCCGATGTCGTCGGCGACAGCCATGTCCGCTGCTTTCTGACGGACGCCCAGGGCAGGCGGCTCAAGGCGATCGCCTTCCGCAGCCTCGGCGAGCCGCTGGGCGACGCCCTGCTCAACGCACGCGGCGGCGCGCTCAACCTCGCCGGCAAACTGCGCGCCGACGACTGGAAGGGCCGGGAAGACGTCCAGTTCCAGATCGACGACGGGGCGGCGGTCATCGGATAGCCGCCCTGATCCGTCATTTCGACCGGAGCGGTTCGGAGAACCGCGGAGTGGAGAAATCTTTCAACTGTGGCGCGCGGTCCGGGGCACTAGAGCGTATCCGTTTTAGGTTGGGCCGTATCCGGCATTCCTGATGTAGTTGCG
>VXNK01000111.1 GCA_009840595.1 Rhodospirillaceae bacterium
CTCGGCACCATCCTCGAATGGGCCGGAAACGGCAGGGGGAAGGGGGCGACCGACATTCCCAAATCGGGAATGTCGGTCTCGGTGGTAGCGGGGGCGCGCAGCCGCCGCAGGCCGCGCAACTCGCCCTTGAGCGCGCTGCCGAGAAAGGATTTCTCCGCAAGCCGGTCGATTGCAGCGGACAGCATGGCGGACGTCACCCTGCATTCTCGACGACCTCGCGCCCGTCACTCGAACGGCGCCAGCGCGGCCTGGGCCTTCTTGCTCAGGCCCGAACGCACGATGCGGTAGGAGTCGGCGATCCGGTGGCGCAGTTCCTCTTCCGGCAGGTCCCAGGGGATGTTGATCCAGGAGCGGTGGAAATAGGGCGCCTTCCGGCCGACGCCGAACTCGATCAGCATCTCGGCGGTCTCGACACTGTCGGTCTTGATCGAGACGCCCGGCGTCACCGAGCCGATGGAGGCGAACATCTTGCCGCCGACCTTCCAGGCGTCGTGGCCGCCGCCCCACGGATCGGAAACTTCGGCGCCGGGGAATGTCCGGCAGATGGCATTGACTCTCTCGCGGCTCATGCTGCGCTCCCTTCCGCGGCCGGCGCCCCGCGCGGCGCACCGTACCGCCCCGGCATGTAGCACGCGCGGCGTTGCAAGGACCGCCGCCAAATCGAAACGCGACAATTCCCGGCACCCGCAGCCCGGGCACGCACAACGGTGTGGGCATGCCTCCCTGCGCGTGACAGTCTTGCCGGCATGAATGCGCCCGCCGCGCCCGGACTGCCGACCCGCTTCGCCGACTGGTTCGCCGGCCGGGGCTGGGCGCCGCATCCGCATCAGCTCGAGATGCTGGCCGCGGTGCAGGACGGGCGGGACGCGCTGCTGATCGCGCCGACCGGCGCGGGCAAGACACTGGCCGGCTTCCTGCCCAGCCTGATCGGTCTTGCCGGCCGCGGCAGCCTGGAGCGCGATTTCGGCGGCCTGCACACCCTCTATATCTCGCCGCTCAAGGCGCTCGCCGTGGACATCGCGCGCAATCTGGAGGCGCCGGTGCGCGAGATGGCGCTCGACATAAGCTGCGAGACCCGGACCGGCGACACGCCCCACGCCAAGCGCACGCGCCAGCGCAGGCGGCCGCCGGACATCCTGATGACGACCCCGGAATCCCTGTCGCTGCTGCTGACCTACGCCGACGCGTCGCGGCTGTTCGGCCGGCTGCGCTGCCTGATCGTCGACGAGCTGCACGCCCTGATGCCGAGCAAGCGCGGCGACCTGCTGGCGCTCGCCATGGCGCGGCTCGCCACGCTGGCGCCGGAGGCGCGCCGGATCGGCCTGTCGGCGACCGTGCACGACGAGGCCGCGGCCCGGCGCTGGCTCGCCGCCGATGCGGACGGCAACGATGTCCGCATCGTGCGCGCGCCGCCGGGCGCGGAGCCGGACATTGCGATCGTCGACTCCGAGGCGCGCATCCCCTGGTCCGGCCACATGGCGCTGCACGCGCTACCGGCGGTTTATGCGCAGATCAAAGCCCACCGCACGACGCTGGTCTTCGTCAACACGCGCGGCCAGGCCGAAATCGTGTTCCGCCAGCTCTGGCGCATGAACGACGACGGGCTGGCGATCGCCCTGCACCACGGCTCGCTGGAGCGCGAACAGCGCCGCAAGGTCGAGGCCGCGATGGCGCGCGGCGCCCTGCGCGCCGTGGTCTGCACCTCGTCCCTAGACCTCGGCATCGACTGGGGCGACGTCGACCTCGTCGTCCAGATGGGCGCACCCAAGGGCGCGAGCCGGCTGCTCCAGCGGCTCGGCCGGGCCAACCACCGCTACGACGAGCCGAGCAAGGCGATCCTGGTGCCGGGCAACCGCTTCGAATTCATGGAAAGCCGCGCCGCCATCGAGGCGGTCCACGCCGGCGAACTGGACGGCGATCCGCCGCGCGAGGGCGGGCTGGACGTGCTGGCCCAGCATCTGGTCGGCCTGTGCTGCGGCGCCCGGCCGACCGCCGACGCTCTGTTCGCCGAGGTGCGCCGCTGCGCGCCCTATGCCGGCCTGTCGCGCCGGGCCTTCGATGATGTGCTCGATTTCGTCGCCACCGGCGGCTACGCGCTCGGCGCTTACGAGCGCTTCAAGCGGCTCACCGTCGACGAGCAGGGCCGCTACCATATCGCCGGGCCGCGCTTCGCCCGCCAGCACCGGATGAACGCCGGCGTGATCGTCGAGGCCCAGATGCTCAAGGTCCGCGCCGGCGGGCGCAACCTGGGCCAGGTCGAGGAATATTTCGTCAACGGCCTGGTCCGGGGCGACACCTTCATCTTCGCCGGCGAGATGCTGGAGTTCAACGAAGTGCGGGAAATGACCGTTTACGCCCGCAAGGCCAAGGGCATCGATGCGCCGAAGGTGCCGGCCTATGGCGGCGGGCGGCTGCCGCTGACGACAAATCTGGCCGACCGGGTGCGCGCCATGATCGCCGACCCGGCGGGCTGGGGCGACTTCCCGGACCAGGTGCGCGTCTGGCTCGACCGCCACGCCGAACAGTCGGTTTTCCCACGGGCCGACGGGCTGCTGGTCGAGACCTTTCCGCGCCAGGGCAAGATCTACACCGTCGCCTACTGTTTCGAGGGCCGCAACGCGCACCAGACCCTGGGCATGCTGCTGACCCGGCGCATGGAGCGGGCCGGCCTCGGGCCGCTCGGCTTCGTCGCCACCGACTATGTCATCGCCGTCTGGTCGCTGGAGCGGCCGGAGGACCTGGACGGGCTGTTCGACCCGGACATGCTGGGCGACGACCTGGAGGCCTGGATGGCCGAGAGCACCCTGCCCAAGCGCACCTTCCGCACCGTCGCGACCATCGCCGGGCTGATCGAGCGCAACCATCCCGGCCAGCGCAAGACCGGCCGCCAGGTCACCTTCAGCGCCGACCTGATCTACAACGTGCTGCGCCGGCACGAGCCCAACCACATCCTGCTGCGCGCGACCCGGCAGGACGCCGCGACCGGCCTGACCGACATCCGCCGCCTCGGCGACATGCTGACCCGGGTGCAGGGCCGCATCCGCCACCAGAAGCTCGACAAGGTGTCGCCGCTTGCCGTGCCGATCCTGCTCGAGATCGGCCGCGAATCCGTCGCCGGCGAAGCCGTCGAGGACCTGCTGGCGCGCGAGGAGGAACTGGTGGCGGAGGCGGGGCTGCGCGGCGGGCCTGCACGGTAATTGTAGTCACTATGTAGTCTTGATTCGGCCGGCAGGGTTGGGCATATTGCCGGAAATGAGTTTGTGAACAGGAGCGAACCGTCATGGAAGTCGGCTTGCGCGACGCGAAGGCGCGGCTCTCCGAGCTGGTCGCCGCCGCCCAGGGGGGCGAGCGCGTCGTCATCACCAAACACGGCCAGCCCGCGGTCGAACTCGTGCGCTGCGAACGCCGCGGCGGCATCGACTTCGAGAAGCTGGAGGAGGACCGCCGACGTCTCGGGATCATTGGCGACGGCGAACGGTGGCCGGAGGAATTCAACGATCCCGCCTTCAGCCGCCGGGTGCTCGGCCTCGACGACGATTAGCCAGACGGCGATGCGGGTGCTGCTCGACACGTCCTATCTCTATGACTTCATGGAGGCGCCGGGCGAGTTTTTTGATTTTGAGCTGCGCATCCTCGTCGCGCGCGACGCGCAGTTTTTCGTCAGCGCCGTGTCGATCTGGGAAATGCGGCTGAAATTCAATGCCCGGCATCCGTCGGGTATGCGCAAGAGCCGGTTCGACCCGGAGGATGCGGTCGCGGCTCTCGAGAGGCAGGGCGTGACGTTCCTGCCGATGACGATTCTGCATGCTGCGCGACCGCTCGAAACGCCGCTCGGTCACCGGGATCCGTTCGACGAACTGCTGCTGGTCACGGCCCAGGAGGAGGGGCTCAGACTGCTCACCATCGACAGGCAACTTGTCGGCCATCCGCTGGCGCTTACGCTGGAAGGGTACGCCTAGCAGGCACACCCTCCCCGGTTGCCGCGCCGGGCGGCGGGCCGTAGATTGCGCCATCCGCTCCGCCGCCCGAAGGCCTGCGCCATGCCGCTCGACGCCGCGCCCCCTGAAACGAAACCCGAAATCGTCCCCTCGACCTGCCCGCACGATTGCCCGAGCACCTGCGCGCTCGACGTCGAACGGCTGGATGCGCGCACCATCGGCCGGGTCCACGGCGCCAAGAGCAACGACTATACCGCCGGCGTGGTCTGCGCCAAGGTCGCCCGCTATGCCGAGCGGGTCCACCATCCGGCGCGCCTCACCCGGCCGCTGCGCCGCATCGGGCCGAAGGGCGACGGCATCGACGCCTTCGCGCCGATAAGCTGGGACGAGGCGCTCGACGAGGTCGCCGGCCGGCTGAAGGACATCGCGGAGGAATGGGGCAGCGAGGCGGTCTGGCCCTATTTCTACGCCGGCACCATGGGCCTGGTGCAGCGCGACGGCATCGACCGGCTGCGCCACGCCATGCGCTATTCGCGCCAGCACTCGACCTTCTGCAACACGCTGGCCGACGCCGGCTGGCTCGCCGGGGTCGGCGTCAAATACGGCGTCGATCCGCGCGAGATGCAGGACGCCGACCTGATCGTCGTCTGGGGCGGCAACCCGGTCAACACCCAGGTCAACGTCATGACCCACATCGCCCGGGCCCGCCGCAACCGCGGCGCCCGGCTGGTCGTGGTCGATCCCTACCGCACCGGCACCGCCGAACAGGCGGACATGCACCTCGCCCTGCGGCCGGGCACCGACGGCGCGCTCGCCTGCGCCGTCATGCACATCCTGTTCCGCGACGGCCACGCCGACCGGGACTATCTGGAGAACTACACCGACTGCCCGGCGGAGCTGGAAGCGCATCTGCAATCCCGCGGGCCGGACTGGGCGGCGGAGATCACCGGCCTTTCGACGGACGAGATCGAGGCCTTCGCCGCCCTCTACGGCCGGACCGAGCGCGCCTATATCCGCGTCGGCTACGGCTTCACCCGCTCGCGCAACGGATCGGCCAACCTGCACGCCGTGAGCTGCCTGCCCGCCGTCGCCGGCAAGTGGCAATACCATGCCGGCGGCGCACTCTATTCCAACGGCGGCCTCTACCCGGTCGACGCCACCCTGATCCGCGGCCTCGACGTCATGGACAAGGGGACCCGGCTGCTCGACCAGTCGCGCATCGGCCCGATCCTGACCGGCGACGCCCAAGATATCGGGGGCGGCATCGGCAACGACAGCGGCGAGGCGGGGCCGCCGGTCAAGGCGCTGTTCATCCAGAACACCAACCCGGTCATGGTGGCGCCGGAAAGCGCGAAGGTGCGCGAGGGCTTCCTGCGCGACGACCTGTTCGTCTGCATCCAGGAGCAGTTCATGACCGAGACCGCCGCGATGGCCGATATCGTCCTGCCGGCGACGACCTTCCTGGAGCATGACGACATGTATGTCGCCGGCGGCCACACCTATCTCCAGGTCGCGCGCCGGGTCATCGAGCCGCTCGGCGAATGCCGGTCGAACCACGACGTGCTGTGCGGCCTGGCGCAGCGCTTCGGCAACAACCATCCCGGCTTCCGCATGACGGAATGGGAGATCATCGACGCGACGCTCAAGGCCTCCGGCCTCGGCGACGCCGACACGCTCGCCGACGGCCGCTGGATCGACTGCGCCAAGCCGGCGGACGAGATGCATTTCCGCAATGGCTTCGGCCATCCCGACGGCAGGTTCCATTTCAGCCCGGACTGGTCGAAGGTCGGCCGCGACAGCGCGCGGATGCCGGCCCTGCCGGACCATTTCGCGGTCATCGACGCGGCCGACGACGACCATCCCTTCCGCCTGGTGACCGCGCCGGCGCGCAACTATCTCAACAGCAGCTTCACCGAGACGCCGACCTCGCAGCGGCGCGAGGGCCGGCCGACGATCAAGCTGCGCCCGGAGGACCTGGCGGCGATCGGCGCCGCGGACGGCGCGCGGGTGCGGGTCGGCAACCGCCGGGCGAGCATCGTGCTCCACGCCGAGGCCTTCGACGGCATGCAGCGCGGCGTCGCCATCGTCGAGAGCCTCTGGCCCAACGCCGCCTTCGAGGAGGGCCTCGGCATCAACGCCCTGGTCAGCGCCGACCCCGGCCCGCCGCTCGGCGGCGCGGTGTATCACGACACGGCGGTGTGGGTGCGGGTGGCGTGAGTTCAGTAGTTCAATGGACGTAGCGAATTTCGGGCCACCCGGAGATGATGCCGAAGCCGGCTTTGTCACCGAGTTCGATGCGATACCGGGTTTTTGGGGCTATCTTGCCAGCCTCGACCGCAAAGACCTGATCGCTGAGTTGGTCCAGAACGATCTGGATCAAGATGCTACGCGTACCATAATCTCCTTCGAACAAGATCGGCTGATCTGCGAAGGAAATGGCAAGCCGGTCGATCCTGACGGCTGGAAACGGCTGCGCTCTATTCTGGGCGCTGGCGACAAAGTACCGGAAAAGCGCAGCAAGATTGGGGTTAAGAATCACGGCCTCAAAACCGCCTTTACAATAGGTGATGAAATCCGCCTCTTGTCGGCGGGCAGGACCATTGTTCAGACGCTCTACGCAAGAGGGCGCGAAGAGGCGCCCTATCCCGGCGCATCCGAGCAGCCAAGGGATGACCCCCAAGCGCCCGCTGAGGGCTGCCGTATTGTCGTTCGCTATCGCGACACAGATGTTGAGCCACGCCAAGGCGAGGCTATCAAACTAGGCGCGGTTGACGAAGAGAAGATCGGCGAGCTGTTTGAATCGGCCTGCGAAAGGCTGCCGGAGCAGTTCGCCGGCATTGTATCGCCAGAGGGCGCTTCCCGCTATGAAATCGTGCTACGGCACTGGCGCCTCGGAGAGGCGCGCTTCCTCTTTTCCTGCGCAAGGCCTCGGAAGATTGCCAAGCGAATTGAGGTCTTTCGACGACGGTGCGCTGTTAGTGGGACAGCCTCTCAGCTACCGGAACCCCTGCAAGAACAGGCCGCTCGCCGCTTAGTGTCATTGACTGGTCGTCTGAAGGAGCGGATAGCCGACTTTTTTCGTCACGGAAATCGGTTCTATGTCGAAGTGTCATGGCCGATTAGCGGGCGTGGTAGGCCCAAGATCGGGACCGGGATGTTCCGCTACCCAATCGGCTACCCTCACGATTCGCGTGAAGCGCGTACAGGCCACAGTGTCTATTTTAACGCGCCGTTTGCATCCGATAACAAGCGCCACGGCCCCATTCGTGATGAAGCAACGTTCAATGAACTGTACGCGGCATGCGAGTCATTGCTGATTGATGTGCTGGCACACGATGTAATACGAAAATGGGGAGCAGATGGTCTGCATCCCCTTGTGCCAAGCCCAGATGCCGATGGCGGTGATGACGTGGTTCGACCGTTGCTGGCCCAGCTTGCAAAGCGAGACAAATTTCCCGTCCTGAACTGGCGAGATGCGGCCGAATTAGCGCTTAAAGGCAGGAAAAAAGTCAAGCAGGCGGCTGCGCAACGCCTTGCGCGTCGGCGAGGTTCCAATGAGGTGAAGCGGTACCGTTTCGTTGTACCAGCTGTAACTTGGTCACACGGTACCATTACCCCCGCCCTCGCGCTTCTTTGCCCGACTTCGGAAAAGCAGCTCGATCCTTACGCTCACCCTGACATCATTCGCCTGCTGGCGGACTGTGAAACATCCGGGTTCGCCGAAGACTTTGTCACCTTCGATGAGAATGATGTATTTGACCGAGTGACGGGGGAAGGTAACAAATATTTTGCCAAAATCGCCGATCCGGGACGCGAATTTTCCAGCCCTATGATCGCGCGTGCGTATCTCGATTTGATAAATCTCGCACTCGACAATGGTAAGTGGGAAAAGGATAAAGAGGAAGAGATGTTTGAAGCGTTATCGATACCAGATGATCGCGCCCAACCGGTTCCGCTTCGCAAACTGTGGTCAAGCGCACTTCTTCCTACCGACGTGCCCGGCCTGAATCTGCCGCCTATTCTTCACTCTGATCTTGTCACGCACCCTCTCTTCCGGCGCAAGAAATGGAAGCGGGACAAGTTCACTATGGTCAAGTTCTTGAAGAGCAGTGCTCTTCAGGATGCGGACGAGGATACCCGCAGACGGTTTTGGCAATGGTTATATCAGAATGCAAAGCTCATCCGGCCGGCCGCTCGACCGAAGCTGGCCGATCTCGCTATCTGGCCCGATGAGAACGGTCGTCTCTGCAGAATGCCCGATCTCTGCGAACCGCGCTCGCGGCGTGTCGGAACAATACTCGCCGATTCCATTCGCCGGCCACACGAGCAGGTATATCGCTCAAGGCTTGTTCCGTCTCGCGGTAATTCGCGAACGCCGATTCGGCGTGTGCCTACAAAGAACGAAATTTCAGATTGGCTCGATGAGCAGCTGGCGAAGATCGAAATCGGAAGCGAACCAGACTCCACCACAATCGATGCATTAGGCCGTTTCGAGGCCGATCTTGCGCTTCTTCTTAAGGACAGGGCCATCGCGTCGCTGCTTAAAGCGATCGGGACGACACTGCCCGCGCTCGCTCGGGATGGGACAATCCAAAAGCGTACCGACATTGTTGCGCCGAGCCCTAGCGTTGACCTTCTCACTTTGCCCGGCCGCTTCCTTCTAAAGGATACAAAGAACGCCGCGGCGCTAGACAAGTTGTCGCCGGTATTGAGAGAAGCCACCGCAGCAATGCTGCTGGACGCCTTTACTGAAGATTCCGGCAACTTCATTGCTTTACACCCGCGCCTGAAACATTTTCTGAGCGTCGCGCAAGATGGAACCGATGAGCGGCAACGACTTGCAGAGACACCTATTCTTCCGGTGGATGGCCGGCCGCGTGCACCTTCGGAGTTGGCGCTTCCCGGAAACCGGGGTGATTATTGGGGCGGGTGGAAGGAAACTGTACCTGCTAAGGACCTGTCTCAAGATGACCAACGTCGATATTTGGCCGCCGGAGTGACGTCGGCACGACCAAATCAAAAGACGAGCCGTGCGTTTTTCGAATGGTTATCGAGTCGAAATCGTGCCGACCTTGATTCCCATATTCCCTGTATTCTACGGCACATCCTCCATCCAGAAGGTCCAATAAAGTGGGCAGAGACCTTTACGGAAACACCTTTCATTCCGGTGCGAGGCCGAAATGGATTGCAGATCGTTTCGCTTCAAACTGCGCGGAGCAGGCCGGTATATCTGTCAGATGCGGGAGACATTGGAGACAGCATTATTGAGAGAGATAGTTCCGTTCTCTTGGTTGTAGATCGTGAGAAGAGGGTAGCAGAACCGATATCGGAGCCGCTGCGTAGGTTCGGAATTAAATCACTCAGAGAAGCTATGAATGAGCCGGAAAATGTTGTCGGAACGGGCAATATCGTTCGCGCAGAAAGAGGGGTTATTGATGGCTTCGACGCACTTCACTCGCGCAAGTTTCGAGCTACGTTTTTTAAGAGACTCAACGAATTGGATGTAGACCCAAAATTGGTTCGCGGTAATTGGCAATATCGACTGGACAAAATCGAACAATTTTTTTTCGCTAATAAAATAACAGCTCGATATCGTTTTCGTCGCAAACCTTACTTGTTGGAGGTAGACGCCGGCTTCGACGCTGAATCCGGTATCTTTTGGGTGAGGCAAGATAGCAGTATTGACCTTAGCAACATTTACGAACAGATTGCTAAGCAATTGATTTTTAGGCCTGAGGCGCGACGAATCGATCTCCTGGCGCTTGAACGCGCCATAAAACTGGAAGTCGATGATCCAAGTTTCGGGTATCCGGTCGACGGTCGGCCTGATCGTAATGGCAATAGCTTCATAACGGAGGGAGCGGATGGAGACGGACCTCGCGAAAACGAGGGAGGTGACGTGGAAACCGATCTGGTGGAGGCGTCTATCGGCCATTCTCCTTTCACGCCCGATCCAAGAGACAATCTACCCAAGCCCGGTCCTATCCCGTCCGAGCCTCAGACCCACCCACGCCCCCCTCGCCATCCGAATGCGGTATCGGGCTCTGATGAAACAGACGATGTTGGACAAGCGCCGGAGCTTGAAAAAGATCAGATCGACGACCTGAAACGTAATCAATACGCGAGCCATTGCCAGATATGTCTGTGCGAGAGACCGCCACAGGAACTGGCTCCTGCCGGAAGCTACATCGAGTCGGCGGAAGTGCGCCGACACATCATCGAGGCCCATCACGTCGATCCGAAGTCGGGCGGCGGCGCGCGTCATGCCGGGAACATTTTGGTCTTGTGCAAATTTCATCACCATAATTTCGGTAGGCGCTTTACGCGTATTTCGGTGATAGAAGCATTACAAGGTGAGACGAATAGGCGGAATGTTATATTCGGTCGAACCGGCAGAGAAACATTAGAGATATACGGTCGCCAGATTAAGCTAGAATTGTCCGATACGCACGAAACGGTGGAGATATTTTTCACTGAACAACACGCGAATTACTGGCTTTCTCAAGCCGGACCGGTGGGCCGACCGGCACGCCCGAAAGCGGCCTGACACCCCCCAACAAGGAACCCCCATGCTGCCGACCCCGACGCTCCGCCATTTCTGCGATATCGATGTCGATCTCGGGCCGGTTCGCGAGATGGGCCAGGGCCGCGCCGGGCGGCGCCGGATCATCCCGATCGTCGGAGGCCGCGTTTCCGGGTCGGGCATCTCCGGACGGCTCCTGAACCTGGGCGCGGACTGGCAGACGGTCTTCGCCGGCGGGCTGGCCGAACTCGACACCCGCTATGCGATGGAGACCGACGACGGCGCCCTGATCGAGATCGTCAACTACGGCTACCGCCACGGGCCGCCGGACGTCCTCGACCGCATCGCCGCCGGCGAGGACGTGCCGCCGGAGCGCTACTACATGCGCACCCACGCCCGGCTCGAGACCGGCGACGCGGCCTATGCGTGGGTCAACCGGATGCTGTTCGCCGGCGCCGGCGCGCGCCGCAAGGCGTCGGTGCACATCTCGCTGTTCGCCATCGAATAGGGCCGGCGAACGGGACCATAGAATAACGCTTGCGCCGGCCGCCCTTGCGGCGGCACACCGGGCGGGCTGCAACGGAGGAGCCGCAAAGCCATGCCCTACGCGACGGCCGACGACGGGGTGCGCCTGTATTACGAGGAGACGGGATCGGGAACGCCGGTCGTCTTCGTGCACGAATTCGCCGGCGACATGGGCTCGTGGGAGCCGCAAATGCGCCATTTCGGGCAGCGCTACCGGGCGCTGGCCTACAATGCGCGCGGCTACCCGCCCTCGGACGTGCCGGACGGCCCGGACCGCTACGGTCCGGCGCGCTACGGCCAAGCGCGCGCCGCCGACGATATCGCCGCCGTGCTGGACGCCGCCGGGATCGACAGGGCGCATGTCTGCGGCCTCTCGATGGGCGGCTTCGCGGCCCTGCATTTCGGTTTCCGCCACGCCGGGCGCGCCCGCTC
Source organism: Rhodospirillaceae bacterium (assembly GCA_009840595.1). Classification (GTDB taxonomy): domain Bacteria; phylum Pseudomonadota; class Alphaproteobacteria; order Bin65; family Bin65; genus Bin65. The sequence goes on from VXNK01000111.1 coordinate 11,419, forward strand.
GCTGGTCGTGGCCGGCTGCGGCTACGGCGCCGAGCCGGACACGCGCGCGCAGTTCCGGGCCGAGGCCGAGGCGACGGCGGCGCTGATCGAGCGCGACGGCATGGCGGCCTTCGCCGACACCTACGCCGCCGGGCCGACGCGGGTGCAATTCGCGAACAAGGACCCGCGCGGCTGGCGCGAGTTCCGCGACCGGCTGGCCGAACATTCGGCGGCGGGCTCGGCGGCGACCATGCGCGGCGTGCAGGCGCAGCGGCCCTCGCTCTACGACCTCAGCGGCGAGATGGCGGCGCTGCGCGTGCCGACCCTGGTGCTGACCGGGGACGAGGACTGGCCCTGCCTGCTGCCGGGCGTGCTGATGAAGCAGACGATTCCGGCGGCGGCGCTCGCGGTCATGGCCAATTGCGGCCACACGATCAATCTCGAGGACCCGGACGAATTCAACCGCCTGTGCGGCGACTTCTTCGCCCGGGTCGACGCCGGCCGCTGGCCGGAGCGCGATCCGCGCGCCGCGACCGGCTCGATTCTCGGCGTCGAAACGAAATAGAAATAGGCCGCCCGCGCGCGCCCGCCGCGTTACATTTCCCGGTAAATCCTGACATACCGGGCCTCCCTTCACCCAGACGCGACACCGCCATGCCTGCCGAGCTTCACATCGAGCGCCGGGGCGAGATCCTGGTCCTGACCCTGGACGATCCCGAGACCCGCAACGCCATCGCCCGCGAGATCTACGGGAAGGCGACCGCGGCCATCGTCGACGCCGGCAGCGATCCGGCGGTGCGCGCGATCGTGCTGACCGGGGCGAACGGCGTGTTCTGTTCCGGCGGCAACGTCGGCAACTTCCCGGAACGGCGGAAGCAGCCGCGCTCGGTCGCCATCGGCTCGGTCGGCCTGCTGCACGGCTGGATCAAGGCGATCCGCGCCTGCCCCAAGCCGGTGATCGCCGCGGTCGAGCGGGTCGCCGCCGGGGCCGGCGTCTCGCTCGCCCTGGCCTGCGACCTGATCGTGTCGTCGCGCGATGCCCGCTATGTCGTCGCCTACGTCAAGATCGGGCTCAGCCCCGACGGCGGCGCGACCGCAACCCTGATGCGCCTGCTGCCGCGCCACCTGGTGACCGAACTGTGCCTGTTCGGCGACCCCATCGACGCCGAGACCCTGCACCGCCACGGCGTCATCAACCGGCTGACCGATTCGGGCGCGGCGCTCGACGAGGCGATGGCGCTGGCCGGCCGGCTGGCCGACGGGCCGCAGAACGCCATCGGCCGGATCAAGCGGCTGATCGACGCCGCGCCGGGCAACAGCTTCGGCGAACAGCTCGACATGGAAGGCGGCTTCATCGCCGACTCGTTCCGGGACGAGGAGACCCGGATCGGCTTCGAAGCCTTCCTGAACAAGCAGAAGCCGGACTTCCGCAAGGCGGGCGGCGGGTGACTTTCAGCCGGACCGGACATCGTACCCTGCCCGTCATTTCGACCGTAGCCCCGGACCTGTCCGGGGCGAAGCAGCCTGCCCTGAGCGAAGTCGAAGGGGAGAAATCTTTCCGCGCCGAGCGTCGGTCTATGCACCGCGCCTGAAAGATATCTCCACTCCGCCCCCCTTCGGGCGGCTCCGGTCGATATGACGGTTGAAGTGTTTTGCGGCGGGCCGCACCGGCCCTTTGTCGCAAACCGGTGACGCGGGGCGCGCAGTTACGCCATAACGGGCGCGACGCCCGGACGACGAAGTGCGGAGGGAAAGGAAAGGGATGCCCGGCAGCGATACCGTCGGCCTGAAGGCCTATGGCGCCTACGTTCCGCGGCTGCGGCTGAGCCGCAAGGCGATCGCCGAGGCCAACGCCTGGTTCAACCCGGCGATCAAGGGTCTGGCGAAAGGCGAGCGCGCGATCTGCAACTGGGACGAGGACAGCCTGACCATGGGCGTCGAGGCCGCGCGCGACTGCCTGACCCCGGCGCGGCTGGACGGCGGCGCGGCGACGATCGCCGCGGTGCACTTCGCCTCGACCACCCTGCCCTTCGGCGACCGGCAGAACGCCGGCATTCTCGCTACGGCGCTCAATTTCGGCGAGAACGTCGCGACGATGGATTTCACCGCCTCGCAGCGCGCCGGCACCTCGGGCCTGCTCAACGCCCTGCGCAGTGCAAAGGCCGGCGACACGGCCGGCGACACGCTGTTCGTCGCCGCCGACAAGCGCCGGACCCAGGCGTCGGGGCCGCAGGAATTGCAGTTCGGCGACGCGGCCGCGGCCTTCACCGTCGGCGGTAGCGGCGGCGGCGTCATCGCCGCGTATCTCGGCGGGCACCAGCTCTCGACCGATTTCATCGACCATTACCGCGGCGGCGACTCCAAATACGATTACAACTGGGAAGAGCGCTGGATCCGCGACGAGGGCTATTTCAAGATCGCCCCGCGTGCGATTGCGGCGGCGCTCGCCGAGGCCGGCCTGGACGCCGGCGCCGTCGACCGGTTCATCATGCCGGCGCTGATCCGCGGCGTGCCGCAGAAGGTGGCGGCGCTGGCCGGCATCCGCGCCGAGGCAGTGCGCGACACCCTCCAGGCGCAACTCGGCGAGGCCGGCACGGCGCACCCGCTGGTCATGCTCGCCGATTGCCTGCAGGAGGCCGCGCCCGGCGAGACGATCCTGGTCGTCGGCTGGGGCCAGGGCTGCGACGCGCTGCTGTTCCGCACCACCGACGCCCTTGCGTCGCTGCCGCCGCGCCAGGGGGTCAAGGGCTGGCTCGCCCGGCGCCGGGAGGAGACCAACTACAACCGCTATCTCAGCTTCAACGACCTGCTGGAGCAGGACCGCGGCATCCGGGCCGAACTCGACGCGCCGACGGCACTGAGCGCGCTCTACCGCAACCGCGACATGGTGCTCGGCTTCGTCGGCGGGAAATGCCGGATCTGCGGCACGGTGCAGTATCCGAAGACCCGGGCCTGCGTCAGCCCGAATTGCGGCGCCTTCAACAGCCAGGACCCGCACCCTTTCGCGGAGATCCCGGCGAAGGTGCAGAGCTGGACCGCCGACAACCTGACTTATTCGCCCGACCCGCCGGCCCATTTCGGCATGGTGGTGTTCGACGAGGGCGGCCGGCTGATGGCCGACATGACCGACGTGGCGCCCGGCGAGGTCGCGGTCGGCATGCCGGTGCGCATGGTGTTCCGCCGCCGGGCGGTCGACGACAAGCGCGGCTTCATCAAGTATTTCTGGAAAGCGACGCCGGACCACACGGCGGGAGAAACGACAGGAGGCAGCGAATGAGCCTGAGCGACGTCAAGGCCCTGACATTCGACACCGGCGGCACGATTCTCGACTGGCACAGCGGTTTCCGCGACGCGCTCGCCGCCGCCGGCGCGCGCCACGGTATCGAGCGCGACTGGCCGGCGCTCGCCAACGAGTTGCGCCGCCGTGGCCTGAAGGCCATGCTCAACCTCGGCGAGCACGAGCCGCCGGGCTACAATTTCGACGACGCCCACCGCTTTTCGCTGGAGGCCATCGCGAAGGAAAACGGGCTGGACGCCTTCACCGAAGAGGATTTCCGCGCCATCGCCTGGGACGCGGCGCACAATTTCGAATGCTGGCCGGACTTCCCGGCGGTGTTGCCGAAGCTGCGCGCGCGTTACCTGGTCTGCTCCTTCACCATCCTGTCCTACCGGCTGATCCTGGATACGGCCAAGCGCAACGGCCTGTCCTGGGACGCGGTGTTCAGCTGCGAGGGCATCGGCAAATACAAGCTGCTGCCGGAGTCCTACCGCACCGTCGCCGGGCGTTTGCAGCTCGATGTCGGCGAATGCCTGATGGTCGCCTGCCACAATTTCGACCTCGACGCCGCCCGGGCGGTCGGCTTCAAGACCGCCTTCGTGCGCCGCGCCGACGAATGGGGCCCCGAAGGTCCGCCCGACCCGGACCCCAACCCGGCCTGCGACATCGCCGTCGACAGCTTCCCGGAACTGGCCGAGGCGCTGGGGGTGGCGGTTTAACTGGTCGGCCTGACGCAACAAAGGCATGAAACGGCTTCACCCGGCACAAGACGCGGCGTAGGTTAAGGCCGGTCGGCTTGGCAAGCGGCACAGCAAGGACGAAGAACATGGCACGCGGCATCAAGGACAAGGTGGCCATTCTGGGCATGGGCTGCTCGAAGTTCGGCGAGCGGTGGGACATGAACGCCGAGGACCTGATCGTCGAGGCGGTCGAGGAATGCCTGGAGGACGCCGGGATCGAGCGCAGCCGGATCGACGCCGCCTGGTTCTCGACCGCGATCGAGGAGCAGCATGTCGGCAAGTCCGGCGTCCCGCTCGCGGTCAGCCTGCGCCTGCCCTACATCCCGGTCACCCGGGTCGAGAACTATTGCGCGTCGGGCACCGAATCCTTCCGCGGCGCCTGCTATGCCGTGGCCTCGGGCGCGGCGGACATCGCGCTCGCGGTCGGCGTCGAGAAGCTAAAGGACACCGGCTACGGCGGCCTGCCCCAGCGCATGCGCGGCGCGGTCGCCGACATGTATTGGCCGAATGCCTCGGCGCCGGGCAGCTTCGCCCAGCTGGCGACCGCCTATTCGGCCAAGCACGGCGTCGACCCCGGCGAACTCAAGACGGCGATGGCCCGGGTCTCGGTCAAGAGCCACGCCAACGGCGCCAAGAACCCGAAGGCCCATCTGCGCAGGGAAATCGACATCGACACGGTGCTGAATGCCCCGATGGTCGCCGAGCCGCTCGGCCTGTTCGACTGCTGCGGCGTCTCCGACGGTTCGGCCGCCGCCATCGTGACCACGCCGGAGATCGCGAAGAGCCTGGGCAAGGCCGACGATCTCGTGACCGTCAAGGCCCTGCAACTCGCGGTCTCGAACGGTCAGGAGGCGAGCCACAATTCCTGGGACGGCAGCTATTTCATGACCACGCGGCGCGCCGCCGAGCGGGCCTACAAGGAAGCCGACATCCGCCGGCCGCGCGACGAAGTCAGCATGTTCGAGGTCCATGACTGCTTCTCGATCACCGAGCTGGTGACGATGGAAGACCTCTATCTGTCCGAGGAAGGCACGGCCTGGAAGGACATTCTCGACGGCTTCTACGACGCCGACGGCAAGATCCCCTGCCAGATCGACGGCGGGCTGAAATGCTTCGGCCATCCGATCGGCGCCTCGGGCCTGCGCATGCTCTACGAGATGTATCTCCAGTTCCACGGCCGCGCCGGCGCGCGCCAGCTCGACGATCCGAAGATCGGCCTGACCCACAATCTGGGCGGCTTCCCGCACCAGAACGTGTCCAGCGTCTCGATCGTCGGCCGCTACGACGCCTGACGCCCGCCGAATTGGCTGACTCTACCCTGACTCCGGACGACCCGCTTTTCGAGCACCGCTTCGCCGACCTGGGCGAGGTGCTGCTTCACTATGTGACCGCGGGCAGCGGGCCGCCGGTCGTGCTGCTGCACGGCTGGCCGCAGACCTGGTGGGAATGGCGCCACACCATTCCCGCGCTGGCGGAAAAGTACACCGTCATCGCGCCGGACATGCGCGGCCTGGGCGACAGTTCGCGCCCGCCCGAAAGCGGTAAAGGGGGCGGCTACGACAAGCGGACGGTGGCGGCGGACATCTGGGGGCTGGTCCACGAGCATCTCGGCCACGACGCGTTCATGCTGGTGGGCCACGACTGGGGCGGCCCGGTCGCCTATGCGCTGGCCGCCGCCCATCCGGAGGCGGTGCGCAAGCTGGCGATCCTCGACGTGACCGTGCCCGGCTGCGGCGGCGATTTCTCCCAGGGCGGGCGGCGCTGGCACCACCAGTTCCACATGACGCCGGACCTACCCGAAGCCCTGGTGACCGGGCGCGAGGCCGACTATCTCGGCTGGTTCTACCGTACCTTCGCCTGCCGGCCCGACGCCATCGGCCCGGCCGACATCGCCGAATACCTGCGCACCTATACGCAGCCGGGCGCCCTGCGCGCCGGCTTCGCCTACTACCGCGCGCTGCCCGAGGACGCCGCGGCCAACGCCGAGACCATCGCCCGCTTCAAACTGCCGATGCCGGTCCTCGCGCTGGGCGGCGCGGTCAGCTATCCGCACGGCCGCGGGCGCGGGACGGAAACGGAAGAATCGCTGCGCCGGGTCGCGGACAACGTGACCGGCGGCACGATCCCGGGTTGCGGCCACTTCATCCCGGAAGAAGCGCCGGATGAACTGAACGCGCGGCTGCTCGACTTCTTCGCGGACTGAGCACCGGCCGTGCGTCCGCCTCGAAAAGGATTCCTCTGTGAAAATGGCGTCGACCGAATCCCCCTCCCCTTGGGGGAGGGGTTAGGGGAGGGGTCTTATAGACATCAACG
>VXNK01000100.1 GCA_009840595.1 Rhodospirillaceae bacterium
GCGAGCCGGTATCCAGCCGGTCCGGCGGCGTTTTCCAGCCGAGCAGCATCGGGTTGCGCCCGAGGGCGGCGGCGAAGGCCCCGCCCCACTCTTCGCCCGGGTCGCCGCCGGATGCGGCGAGTGCCGGCACGAAGGGCGCGAGGCCGGCCAAGCCGGAAACCGCCGAGGCGGCGAGAAAGCGGCGGCGCGGCAATCCGCCGGCGGTCATCGGGTGCTCTCCCCGCTCGTCGATCCGGCGGAAGCGGCGTAGCCGATCGGCAGCCGGATCGTCGCCGCCGATTTCAGGTCGACCGAGGAATCGCCGAAGCTCGCCGGGCCGAACATGCCGGTCGCGCCGTTGCCGAAGCCATAACCTTCGGTGGGAATGCCCAAAAGGTTGGTATCGAGATCGCCGTTGCCGTTGGCATCGTGAAAGCCGTTGACCGCGTAGCGGCCGGGTTCCAGCCCGGTGAAGGTAACGCTGAATCCACCCTTCCGGGCGGTACGCCAGGCGCCGGCAACCGCGCCTTTCAAATCGGGGAACTTCACGCCGGCGGTGGCGCGATGCAGGGCGACGTAGATACGGCCCTTGCCGGAATTGACGCCGGTTACTGCAACCGTCAGTTCGGCCGCCTGCGCCGCGCCCCTGGTCTCCGACGATGCCAGGGCCGGCAGTCCCGAAAGAACCGCGCCCGTGGCGAGATGGGCGGCGAGGGCGACGAAAATGCGCTTCATGGTTGGGTGCTCCTTTTCGAGTGCGTATGCTGCGCCCGTGAGGGAGCACGGCGGACGGCGATGACCAACGGCGGCTACGCAAACGGCCCGGATACTTCGCGAACGGTGCGCGAAACGCCGTTCACGCTTCGCGAATGGTTCGTCTGGCGGCGACTGCGCTGGCATCTGGCGCTGCTGGCCGTCGCGATCCTGTTTCTCGGCTATCTCGGCCCGTTCGGCACCTACCTCCGGATGCCGCTGGGCGAGCGGATGGCCTATTGGGTCGTCGCGGTGGCCGGCAACTGGTCATTCGCCCTCGCCTGCATCCTGCCTGCGGTGGCGCGGCTGTCCGGACGCATCCCGGACATCGCCTGCGTTCTGGGCGGCAGTCTCGCCGCAGCCGTGCCGGGGACGCTCCTGATCTCGGCCCTCGAATTCCTGTTTTCCGGCGCTTTGCCGGATACGCTGGGAGCGGGCGAATTGTTCCTGGCCGTCGCCCTCGTTCATCTCGTGATCGGCCTGATCGTCTGGGGGACCGTCGAGCTGCCGATGCGCTACGGCGGCGGCATGCCCTTCGCCGAGCATCCGGCTGCGGGAGCGATGGACGGTCCGTTGGCGGGCGATGCCGCGCCGCCGCTGCTCGAAAGGCTGCCGGCGGCACGGCGCGGCCGGTTGCTGCATTTGCAGATGCGCGACCATTACGTCGAGGTCCACACAGACCGGGGCTCGGACCTGGTGCTCATGCGCTTCGGCGACGCGCTCAGGGAACTGGGCGGAACGGAGGGGATGCAGGTCCACCGCTCGCACTGGGTCGCGCGCGCGGCGCTGAAGAAAATCGTGCGGCGCACCGGGCGGGCCGTGGCGGTTCTGGACAACGGCGCCGAAGTGCCGGTCAGCCGCCGCTACGCCAGGGCGCTGCGCGAAGCCGATTGGGTCTGAGCCGGAAATTCCGGCCGAAGGGTCGCGCCAGTCAATCGCGCCAGCCAGTCGCGCCAGTCAGTCGCTCTGGCGCGGACCCCGCCGTGCCCCTAATCTCCGTTTATGAAGACCGTCCTCATCGTGCTCACCGTCATCGCCCTGGTCGGCGTCGTCGGCGTGCTGTTTGCCGGCGTCGTCCTGATGGGCCGCGGCGGCGCGGCCAACGACAGATGGGGCAACAAGCTGATGCGCGCGCGGGTCGGGCTGCAACTGGTTGCGGTCATCCTTCTTCTTCTGCTGTTCGCCGTGTACCAGAGCTAGGGCGCGCCATGGTGAAGCTGGACAGGATCTACACCCGCGGCGGCGACAAGGGGCTGACCAGCCTGGGCAGCGGCGCGCGGGTGCCGAAGCACGACACCCGCGTCGCGGCCTACGGCTCGGTCGATGAATGCAACAGCGTCCTCGGCCTCGCGCGGCGCCACGCGGCGGACGATGCGGCGGCCGACGCCATGCTCGCGCGCATCCAGAACGACCTGTTCGATCTGGGCGCCGACCTGTGCACGCCGCACGAGGACGATCCGAAATGGCCGCCCCTGCGCATGTCCCAGGCCCAGGTCGACCGGCTGGAGGCGGAGATCGACGCGATGAACGCGGACATTCCTCCGCTCAAATCCTTCATCCTGCCGGGCGGGTCGGCGCTGTCCTCGTGGCTGCATCTCGCCCGCACGGTCGTGCGGCGCGCCGAGCGGGAGATGACGGCGCTGGCCGAAGGCGAAGACGTCAACCCCCTGGCCGTCGCCTATATCAACCGGCTGTCCGACCATCTCTTCGTCATGGCGCGGGCGCACAACAACGATGGCGCCGACGACGTGCTGTGGACACCCGGAAAGAATCGGGGAGAGAACCGCTAGCCTCGACCCGTCGCCGCAGGGATGGATCAAGGGCCGCATTAACAGGCCCGGACAAATGCTCTAAGTCAGCCGGCCACCGCAGCCCGCAGCCAAATCCCGAAGCCGGCAGGTCGCCATGCCCGAAACCCGTTACCGCCCGCGCCGCAGCATGATCTTTGCGCCGGGGGACAATCCGCGCATGTGCCTGAAGGCGCTCGATACCGGCGCAGACATGGTGTGCATCGACCTGGAAGACGCCGTCGCGCCCGGCGACAAGGATGCGGCCAGGGACGGCGCGGTCGGCATCTTCCGCGATCTCGACCCGCGGGCCACCGGCCCGGAAACCGTGGTCCGCATCAACAGCCTGCACTCGCTGGACGGCGTGAAAGACGTGGCCGCGCTCGCCGACCTGCCCAATCCGCCCGCCGGTTTCATGCTCACCAAGGTCAAGGGCCCCGGCGAGGTTGCGATGCTGGACGACGTGTTGAGCGATGCCGGCGCCGCGTCTTTCCTCCACGTCATCATCGAGACCAACGAGGCGCTCGACCAGGCATTCGACATCGCCCGGTCGAGCCGGCGGGCGCGCTCCCTGCTTTTCGGCGCGATCGACATGGCGGCCGACCTGCGGACGACCAATGACTGGGAGAATTTGCTGTTTGCCCGGTCCCGGGTCGTTCATGCCGCGGCGGGTGCCGGGATCGACCTGATCGACGTGCCCTGGCTCGATCTTGAGGATATGGACGGGCTGCGCGACGAGGCCCGGCGCTGCGCCAGCCTCGGCTTTACCGGCAAGGCCGCGATCCATCCGAAGCAGATCCCGGTCCTGAACGAAACCTTCAGCCCGGCCGCAGACGAGGTTGCCCTTGCGCGCGAGATCATCGCCGCCTTCGAGGCCGGCGACGGCGGGCTCGTCGTCCACCGGGGCAAGCTGATTGAAAAGCCGGTGCTGCGCTCGATGCAGCGCATCGTCGCCATCGCCGACGCGCAGTGAAACCGGCGCGCAGCGTAGGGGCGAAACCCGAACGCCATGGCCGGGAGCGGGAGACTGTCTGAAACCGATCCAACCCCGGGCGCTGCGCCGGTCTGTGTTGCCGTCATCGGCTGCGGCTATTTCGGCGCCCTGCACGCTGCGAAATTCGCCGCGCTGGACTCTGCGGAACTGGTCGCGGTTGTGGATATCGATTCTGCACAGGCGGAAAAGGTTGCCGCCGCGACCGGCGCCGAAGCGTCGGCCGATTTCGAGGCGGTTCTCGACCGTGTCGAGGCGGTCAGCGTCGTCACGCCGACCACGACCCACTACGCCATCGCGAAACGCTGCCTGGAGGCCGGCAAGGACGTGCTGGTCGAAAAGCCGATCTGCGAGTCACTGGAAGAGGCCGACGAGCTGATCGCCCTGGCGAAAGCCGGCGGCCGCATCCTGCAAGTCGGCCATCTCGAGCGCTTCAGCCCGATCGTGAAGGACGTCAAGGCGCTGGCCGACCGGCCGGGCTATATCGAGAGCACACGCATCTCGCAGTATCGCGGCCGGGGCGCCGACACCACCGTCGTTCTCGACATGATGGTGCACGATATCGACAACATCATGACCCTGGTGAACAGCCCGATCGACCGGATCGACGCCGTGGGCGTGCCGGTCGTCGGCCCGGCCGAGGATATCGCCAACGCCCGCATCCGCTTCGAGAACGGATGCGTCGCGACCGTGACGGCCAGCCGGATAAGCCGGAAGATTCAGCGCACCATGCGCGTCTTCCAGCGCAACGCCTATATGGTTGCCGACCTGGCGGAGGACCGGCTGGTCGTCATGAACCGCCGCAGCGACGGGGACGAGCCGTCTTCCTTCGCCACCGAGCGGCGGCAGTACGAGAAGGCGGACCTGATCATGATGGAATGCGAGGATTTCCTCGACTGCGTGAAAACCCGGCGGGAGCCGGTCGCGAGCGGCGAAAGCGTGCGCGACGTGCTGGCGGCGGCGCTCACCGTCACCGACCGGCTGCGCGCCTGGCGCCGGGAGTTGCGCTGAGTGTCCGCCGGCGCCGAACCGGTCCTGAAGGAAACGGACGGGCCGCCGGTCCTGCTCGGCCCGGCCGATCCGCCGCCCTTTACGGTGGCCAACGCCGGGGGCGTCGGGCGCGTGCTGTTCGTCTGCGACCACGCCAGCAACCGGCTGCCGGCCGCGCTCGGCACCCTGGGACTCGCCGGCGACCGGTTGCAGGAACATATCGCCTGGGACATCGGCGCGGCGGCGGTCGCCGATATCCTGTCCGACCGGTTCGACGCGCCGCTCGTCAAATCCAGCTATTCGCGCCTGGCGATCGACTGCAACCGCAACCTGACGGACGAGACCTCGATTCCCGAAGCAAGCGACGGCGTTGCGATTCCGGGCAACCGCAATCTCGACGGCGCGGAAGCGGCGGCGCGCGCCGCGCAGATCATGGCACCCTACCATACCGAGATCGAACGGCTGCTGGACAGCGGGCGTGCCCCGCCTTTCCATGCCTTCGTCTCGGTGCACAGCTTCACGCCGGTGTTCGGCGGCCGGCCGCGGCCCTGGCAGGTCTCCGCGCTGTGGAACCGGGACGGCCGGCTCGCCCTGCCCTTCATGGCCGCACTGGCGGCCCGCGGCGTCACGGTCGGCGACAACCAGCCCTACAGCGCGCGCAACAATTTCGGCTACACGGTCCACCGCCACGGCGAATTGCGGGATCTGCCGCACCTGCTGGTAGAAATCCGCCAGGACCTGATCGCCGATGGCGAAGGCGCTGCATACTGGGCCGCCATCGTCGGCGATGCGCTGGCCGCCGCGTTCGACAGCCTGCCGCCGTAACCGGCGGAGAAGAGGTGCATCATGGCGCTCACGGAACCCAGTTTCACCATCGGCATCGAGGAGGAATACCTCCTGATCGACCGGGAGACGCTGAACCTCGCGGCCGATCCGCCGAAGGCCCTGTTCGCGGAGTGCGAGGAACTGCTCGGCTCCCAGGTCGCGCCGGAATTCCTGCGCGCGCAGATCGAGATCGGCACGAAGGTGTGCACCTCGGTGCAGGAGGCCGCCGCCGACCTGCGCCGCCTGCGCAAGGCGGTGTCCGGGGTCGCCGAAAAGCACGGCCTCGCCATCATGGCGGCCTCGACCCACCCGTTCGCCGCCTGGGGCGAGCAAAAGCGGACGGAGAAGGAGCGCTACAACGAACTGGCGGAAAACCTGCAGGGCGTCGTCCGCCGGCTGGTGATCAGCGGCATGCACGTCCATGTCGGGATCGACGACGACGACCTGCGCATCGATCTGATGAACCAGGTCAGCTATTTCCTCCCCCACCTGCTGGCGCTCAGCACCTCCTCGCCCTTCTGGCAGGGCCGGGACACCGGGCTCAGGAGCTATCGCCTCGCGGTGTGGGACGAACTCCCGCGCACCGGCCTGCCCGAGCAGTTCGAGAGCTTCGGCGAATACAACCGCCATGTGCAGATGATGATCGAGGCCGGAATCATCGACGAGCCGACGAAAATCTGGTGGGACATCCGCCCGTCCGCCCGTTTCCCGACCCTGGAAATGCGCATCTGCGACCTGTGCCCCAGGCTCGCCGACGCAATCGCGATCGCGGCCTTCTACCGCTGCATCCTGCGCATGCTGTGGCGCCTGCGCCGGCAGAACCAGCGCTGGCGGCGCTACGCCAACCTGCTGATCCGCGAGAACCGCTGGCGCGCGCAGCGCTACGGCTGCGACGGCGAGCTGATCGATTTCGGCATCCGCCGCAGGGTGCCGTTCGCCGACCTGCTGGAGGAACTGCTCGAACTGACCCGGCCGGACGCCGAGCATTTCGGCTGCCTGACCGAGATCGAGCACAGCCGCGCCATCCTGACCCACGGCACCAGCGCGCGCCGGCAGGTGCAGACCTACGAGGCCGGCCTGGCCGAAGGGCTGGACCCCCAGGCCGCCATCGAGGCGGTCGTGGCGCAGCTGATCGAAGAGACGGTGGCCGGGCTGTAGCGGGCCGCGCTCCCGCGCGGTTTCGTCCGCAATGAGCCAAAGCCGCCGCAAACTTATCCTTCCCCCTCTTCAGAGGGGGAAGTGGCCGAGCGCAGCGAGGTCGATGGGGGTGTCCGCGCGCCTGTAGGGCAGTGCCGGTGTCACCGCACCCCCACCTGGCCTCCCCCTCTGAAGAGGGGGAGGAATAGGAAAGCGTCCGCTGGCGAAAAATTGCGGCTTTTCGCAGAAGTATCCTTGGGGGAGGGGGGACCGCTGGGAATTCGTACCGCCTTTCGTGGAGAAATCCTCTGAAGAGGGGGAGGAATAGCGCCGCCGGCGCGCGCGGTTTTCCGCAGAGGAAGCCCCGCGCCGGCCGCTCAGAAGGCCGGCTGGGTCTGGCGGCGGCGCTGGAGCAGGACGACGAGGATCAGGAGCAATACGGCCGGGATATAGAAGAGTTCCTTCGCCATCCGCTCGTTCGGCACCAGGATCGATTTGATGACCGTCGGCGTGTCGCCGTAGAAATCGTAACTCCTGGCGAGCGCCTTGAGCGGACTGGTCGGCAGCGGCTCCTCCATTTTGGCCTTGCCCTCCTCGACCTCGACGAGCAGCCCGGCGGCGCGCAGCCGCGCCAGACCGTTGCCCGGCTTGCCGAAGGGGATGGTCACGGTGGTTTCGTCGATCCTGTCGGGATCGTCAAAGTTGGGCCCGGATATCGTTGCCCGCAGCGTGCCGCCCTCGGGTACCTTTGCGGCGATCTGCACGATCTCGCTGCCCGGCCGCTCGGCAAATTCCGGTTCGACCTGGTCGAGCCAGTAGCCGGGCCGGAACAGGGTGAAGGCGACCAGCAGCAGGATCGCGGTTTCCCAGATCCGGTTGCGGGCGAAGAAATAGCCCTGGGTCGCCGCCGCGAACAGCATCATGGCGACGACCGCAATGACAAAGACGATCACCGCTTTCCCCGCCGAGACGTCGATCAGCAGCAGTTCCGTGTTGAAGATGAACAGGAACGGCAGCAGGGCGGTGCGGATATCGTACATGAAGCCCTGGACGCCGGTGCGGATCGGGTCGCCGCCGGAGATGGCGGCGGCGGCGAAGGCGGCGAGGCCCACGGGCGGCGTATCGTCCGCCAGGATGCCGAAATAGAACACGAAGAGGTGGACCGCGATCAGCGGCACGATCAGGCCGCTCTTGGCGCCGAGCGCCACGATCACCGGCGCCATCAGGGAGGAGACGACAATATAGTTGGCCGTGGTCGGCAGCCCCATGCCGAGGATCAGGCTCATCACGGCGACCAGGATCAGCATGATGATCAGGCTGCCGCCGGACAGGAACTCGACGAACTCGCCGACCACCTGGTGCGCCCCGGTTAGCGAGATCGTGCCGACGATGATGCCGGCTGCGCCGGTCGCGACGCCGATACCGATCATGTTGCGCGATCCGGAAATCATGCCGTCGACCAGTTCGCCGACGCTTTGCCGGAACGCGCCGCCGAGGTTGCCGGTGCCCCGGAACAGGGCCTTGAGCGGATGCTGGGTCAGCGCGACGACGATCATCGCCATGGTCGCCCAGAAGGCGGACAGCGCCGGCGACAGCCGTTCCAGCACGATGCACCAGATCAGGATGACGATCGGCAGGACATAGTAGAGGCCGGTGATCGCCGTCGCCCCGGCCCGCGGCAGTTCGGTGATCGGCGCGTCCGGCGGATCGACCACGAGGTCCGGCTGGCGCGACGCCAGCCACAGCAGGACCAGATAGGCGACCGCCGCCAGCACCATGACGACGAAGAAGGCGGCGTCGGGCGCGATGACCTTGATCCAGCCGAGGCCGAAATAGACCGCGATGCCGAGCAGCGCGATGCCGATGAAGCCGCTGAGGAAGCCGATCAGCTTCTGCGCCACCGTCATGGTCGTCGACGGCTTGGGCAGGCCCTTCAGCCCCAGCTTCAGGGCCTCCAGATGCACGATGTAGACCAGCGCGATGTAGGACACGAGCGCCGGGATCAGGGCGTGCTTGATGATTTCCGTGTAGCTGACGCCGGTGAACTCGGCGATCAGGAAGGCCGCCGCGCCCATCACCGGCGGGGTCAATTGCCCGTTGGTCGAGGAGGCGACCTCGACTGCGCCGGCCTTCTCCGGCGTGAAGCCGGTGCGCTTCATCAGCGGGATGGTGAAGGTGCCGGTCGTCACCGTGTTGGCGATGGAAGACCCGGAATAGAGCCCGCTCAGGGCCGAGGCGACGACGGCGGCCTTGGCCGGCCCGCCGCGCCGGTCGCCGAGCAGGGCGAAGGCGATCTTGATGAAGAAGTTGCCGGCGCCGGCCTTTTCGAGAATTGCGCCGAACAGCACGAACAGGAAGATCAGCGACGCCGAGACGCCGAGCGCGACGCCGAACACGCCCTCGGTCTGCATCCAGAAATGCCACATCGCCTTGCCGAAGGACGCGCCCTTCCACTGCACGGCGTCGGGCAGCCAGTCGGCGTCGCCGCCGAAGACGTAGAGCACGAAGACCGAGGCAACAGCCACCAGCGGCAGGCCGAGCGCCCGGTAGACGGCGATCGCCAGAACGATCATGCCGCAGCTGGCGACGACGAGGTCGGAATCCGTCGGCACGCCGGCGCGTTCGGCGATCTCGTTCCGGTACAGGATCATGTAGAGGCAGGAGGCGATGCCGACGGCGGCGAGCAGCCAGTCGTACCAGGGGATGGTGTCGCGCGGTCCGCGCTTGAGCAGCGGGAAGGCAAAGGCGGCGAGCAGCAGGCCGAAGGCGAGATGGATCATGCGCGCTTCGGTGTTGGTCACAACGAAAGGCAGGCCGGTCCATTCCTGCAGCGTGAAGGGCAGGGCCGAAGCGATGTAGAGCTGAAAGAGCGCCCAGATGAACGCGATGACCGGGATCAGGTTGCGCTGCCACCCCTTCGGATTGCGCCCGCCGGTGTCGACACTGCTGACCAGTTCTTCGGCAGTCGGGCGTTGCGCGGCGGCGGCCATCGCCTTCTCCTCAAGCGTTGCGCTTCAATCGAAAAAAGAACGAGGCAAAAAAGAGAGGGGCAAAAAAAGAGCGGGGCCGCGAAGGGCCCCGCCAATCGGTTCGGGCCGTTATTTGATCCAGCCCTTTTCCTTGTAGTATTTCACCGCGCCGTCGTGCAGCGGCGCCGACAGCGAATCGGTGATCATCTCGCTTTCCTTCAGGTTCCTGAAGGCAGGGTGCAGTTTCTTGAAGTCGCCGAAATTGTCGAATACCGCCTTGACGACGACATAGACCACGTCGGCCGGCACCTTGGCGCTGGTCACGAAGGTGGCGCCGACGCCGAATGTGTTGGTGTCGGCCTTGCTGTTATACATCGACGCCGGGATCGTGACGTGGCGATAGTAGGGCGATTTCTTCACCAATGCGTCAATCGCCGGACCCGTGGCGTTGACCAGATGCGACGCGCAGGTCGCCAGCGTTTCCTGGGTCAGGGCCGACGGATGGCCGACCGCCCAGAAATAGGCGTCGATCTTGCCGTCGCACAGGGCGGCGCCGGTCTCGGCCGATTTCATCTCGGCGGCCAGCTTGAGGTCCGTGCGCTTCCAGCCCAGGGCGGCCTCAATGACTTCCCAGGTGGCGCGCGTGCCGGAGCCCGGGTTGCCGATGTTGACCCGCTTGCCCTTCAGGTCGGTGATATTCTTGATGCCGCTGTCGGCGCGCGCCAGGATCGTGATCGGCTCCGGATGGACCGAAAAGACCGCCCGCAGATCCTTGAAGGCCCCCGCTTTCTCGAATTTCGACGTGCCGCGATAGGAATGGTATTGCCAGTCCGACTGGGCGACGCCGAATTCGAGCTCGCCGGCGCGGATCGTGTTGATGTTGTAGACCGAGCCGCCGGTCGATTCGGCCGAGCAGCGGATGCCGGTTTTCTTGCGCATCCGGTTGACGAGGCGGCAGATCGCGCCGCCGGTCGGGTAGTACACGCCGGTGACGCCGCCGGTGCCGATGCTGATGAAGCGCTGGCCCTGCGCCGACGCGCCGGTCGTCGTGCCGGTGAACGCCAGGGCGGCGACCGCGGCGGCGGCAACGAGCTTGATTGTGGTTGACATGATTCCTCCGGTTTCTTCCATGTGGAATGTCGATTTGCGCCCGGCCGAAGCCGGGTGCGTGGCATCGCGGACAGTCCGGAGACGGTCCCGTCTGTCCGAACGAAAGAATCCTAGCGCATAAACGGCGCGAATGAACCCCAAAATGCCTTGCCGGCTACACGGGCAGGGTTTCGACCGGCATTTTCGGGGGCGTTTGCGATATCCGGCCGCTTCGCGCCGCAGCCGGCCGCCGCGGTGGGGGCGCCGCGGACCCGGCGCCTATCTCCGGGCGGCCTCGACGAAGCGGTCGACGTCGTCGGCCTCGGTGTTGAAGGCGCAGACCAGGCGGATGTTCGGCCGGTCCGGATCGCCCCAGTCGTAGAACTCGAAGCCGGAGTCGCGCAGGCGCTCCGCCGTATCGCCCGGGATCCTGGCGAAGATCATGTTGGCGTCGACCGGATAGTCGATCGTCACGTCGTCGATTTCCGCAAGGCCGGCCGACAGCCGTTCCGCCATCGCGTTGGCGTTGGCCGCGAGCTGCAGCCACAGCCCGTCCTGGATGTAACGGGCCAGTTGGGCGGACAGGAAGCGCATCTTGGAAAACAGGTGTCCGCCGCGCATGCGCCGCTGGCTCAACGTGTCCTCCAGATCGTCGTTGAACAGGACGACCGCCTCGGCGGCCATGGCGCCGTTCTTGGTCGCGCCGAACGACATCAGGTCGATGCCCGCCCGCCAGGTCATATCCGATGGCTCGCAGCCCAGGGCGGCGACCGCGTTGGCGAAGCGCGCGCCGTCCAGATGGACGAAGAGGCCGTTGGCGCGCGCAACCGCGCAGATATCGCGGATCTCGTCGACCGAATAGACCGTGCCGCATTCGTTGACCTGGGCGATGGAGACGGCGGCGGCCTCCATGACATGGGGCAGCCGGGCGCCGCCCCCGCCGACATCGACGATCGCCGCTTCCAGCGCCGCTGCCGTCATCTTGCCGTCCGCGGCGGGCACCGGCACCAGCTTGGCCCCGTTGGTGTAGAATTCCGGTGCGCCGCCCTCGTCTTCGTAGGTGTGGCCGTGCTTCAGGCAATAGACCGTGTTGAAAGGCTGCGCGATCAGGCTGAGGCACAGGGCGTTGGCCGCGGTGCCGGTCGCGACCGGGTAGACGCGCGCTTCCGTGTCGAACAGTTCGGAAAACCGCCCGTTCAGCCCGCCGGTCACGTCGTCGTTGCCGTAGGGCCAGGCGCCCTGCGGCGCGTTGGCCTCGGCAATCGCCTCCATGATTTCCGGGGCGACGCCCGTGACGTTGTCGGAGGCGAAATTGACCGGTCGGAAATTCGCCGGCCCGGCCGGTTCGAAGCTATCCGGTGCCGGGGCCGTCCGGAATGTCGGTTCTTTCATCGTTTCCGCTTACTCGCCGCCCTTTGGGCCGGTAACCTGAATCCGGAACGGCGCCTGCCGGCGATCGAGGGGAACCGCATAGATCACCTGCTCGCCCGAGGGCATCAGCACCAGCACCGCCAGTCCGCCGCGAACTTCCGTCATCCGCAGCACTTTCGCCGCCGCCGGCAAGCCCAGGGATACCGCGCCGGTGCGCAATTTGCCGACCGCCGCCGGAGCGGCCGTTTCGGAACCGGTCATCTCCGGGCCGGCCGTTTCTCCGGCCTTGTAGACGATGCCGGCGATCAGCACGACCAGGCCGATGACGATCAGCACGCCCATGCCGATCACGGCGCCGATCAACAAACGCATCCGCATCGCGCTCAAAGTCCGATCTGCAACCTGCTAGGATGGCGCGTTCTGCCCGAGGCCCGCCGATGGACGACGACCTTCCGGAAACCGAGACAATAGCCGAACCGGACCCGGTGTCGAGGCGCGAGGTGAGAGCGGATGACGCAGCCGCCGGCCGGCGCCTCGACGCCGTTCTCGCGGCGGCGCTCGACGGCCTGTCGCGCACCCGTATCCAGGCGCTGGTGAAGCAGGGCGCGGTGAAGGACGGCGACGGCCGCACCGTCGGCTCGCCGTCGTTGAAGGTTGCCGCCGGCCAGCGGTTTACCGTCGACGTGCCGCCGCCGGTGCCCGCCCGCCCGGCGCCGCAGGCCATCCCGCTCGAGATCGCCTTCGAGGACGATCATCTTATCGTGATCGACAAGCCGGCCGGACTCGTCGTGCATCCGGGGCCCGGCAGCCCGGACGGCACCCTGGTCAACGCCCTGCTCGCCCATTGCGGCGACAGTCTTTCGGGCATCGGCGGCGTCGCCCGGCCCGGCATCGTCCACCGCATCGACAAGGACACCTCCGGCCTGCTGGTGGCGGCCAAGACGGACGCGGCGCACGCCGGTCTGGCGGCCCAGTTCGCGGAACACAGCATCGAGCGGCGCTACACGGCGCTGGCCTGGGGCGAGCCGCGGCCGCTCGCCGGGCGGATCGACGCCGCGATCGGCCGCGATCCCGGCCACCGGACGAAAATGGCCGTAAGGCGCGACGGAGGGCGGGCCGCCAGGACGTATTATACCGTGACGGACCGTTACGGCGGCCTGCTCAGCCTGATCGACTGCCGGCTGGCGACCGGACGGACCCACCAGATCCGGGTTCATCTGGCGCACCGTGGTCATCCGCTGGTCGGCGACTATCTGTATGGCGGCCGGCGGCACCTGCCGCAGCCCTGGCGGGAGACGCCGCAGGCCGCCGTGGTGGAGTCTTTCCGCCGGCAGGCGCTGCACGCGGCCCGCCTCGGCTTCGTCCATCCGGTGACCGGCGAGGCCCTGGCGTTCGGGGCAGCCTTGCCGCAGGACATCGCGGCACTGGTTTCTGCCTTGAAACCGTTACGAAATGCCGGACAACCGGTTACCGGGCAATGAGTTTTTCGAAACATGGGCGATCTTGAAAAGACCGGCGCCAATCCTCAAATATCAGGTGGGCAGGAAAACGCCGGCGCCCGGCCGGTGCCGGCGCCCGGAGGGAAACAGGGCGGAACGAAAATGGCGGCATCCACGGCAATCGCCACATTGCCGGCGATCCCCTCCGTTGGACGGGACGGGAACCTGTCCGCCTATCTGGCGCAGATCCGCAAGTTCCCGATGCTGGAGCCGGAAGAGGAATACATGCTGGCGACCCGCTGGCGCGACCACGAGGATACCGAGGCCGCGCACCAGCTCGTCACCAGCCATCTGCGCCTCGTCGCCAAGATCGCCATGGGTTACCGCGGCTACGGCCTGCCGGTCGCCGAGCTGATTTCCGAAGGCAACGTCGGCATGATGCAGGCGGTCAAGCGCTTCGATCCCGAGCGCGGCTTCCGCCTGGCGACCTACGCCATGTGGTGGATTCGCGCCTCGATCCAGGAGTACATCCTGCATTCCTGGTCGCTCGTCAAAATGGGCACCACGGCGGCGCAGAAGAAGCTGTTCTTCAACCTGCGCAAGGTGAAGAGCCGGCTCGACGCGCTCGAGGAAGGCGATCTGCCGCCCGACAAGGTGAAGCGCATCGCTGCCGAATTGCAGGTTTCCGAAGAAGAGGTGGTCAACATGAACCGGCGCCTGGCCGCGCCGGACAATTCCCTCAATGCGCCCCTGCGAAGCGACGGCGAAGCGGGCGGCGAATGGCAGGACTGGCTGGTCGACGAAAACCAGGAAAGCCAGGAAACCATCGTTGCGGAGCGCGAGGAATACCGGATCCGCCAGGCCATGCTGGCCGAGGCCATGAAGATTCTGAACCCGCGCGAGCGCCATATCCTCACTGAACGCAGGCTTCAGGAGGAACCGCTGACCCTGGAGGAACTGTCCCAGGAATACGGCATCAGCCGGGAGCGGGTGCGCCAGATCGAAGTCCGCGCCTTCGAAAAGCTCCAGAAGGCGATGAAGAATATGGTGATCGAGCAGCAGGTCGCCCTGCACTAATCCGAATTTCTCACAAGAATTGTTGCCCCGGCCCCCGAGCCGGGACCCAGGGCTACAGGGTAAAGCGGTGGATACAGGTTCGGTCGACGGCAACGATCTGCGGCGCTGCCGGGATTGGATTGCAGGGCTGCGAAAACCCTGCCGCCAATCTCCGAACCTACCGCCCGTCGTGCGACTCTGGACCCCGGCTCGGAGGCCGGGGTGACATGAGTTTTTATACTAGCCGATTATCGTAAAAGAGATTTCTCGCCCGCAAGCCTCGGATGCGCCCGTTCCTTGTGAGAAATCCGGGCTGGCTCCAGCCGCCGGCGAACGGCCGCCGGAAAGGCGCACGCCCTTCAGCGCGCCGCCGCGAGCAGCCGGTCGGCGAACGCTTCCAGCCCCGTGACGCCGTCGGCATTGGTCAGGACCACGACATAGTGGTCGGTGCCGGCCGCCGTATCCCGGTAAATTTTGTTTATCGACGAAAAACCGGGAATCCGGCCGACGGTGAAATAGGACCGGCGGGCGCCGGCGCCGCGGACGTACCAGCCCGCGCCGTACCACAGGTCCCCTTTCCCGGCGCGGATATGCCGGCCGAACATGGCTTGCTTCGCTTCCGCCGAAAACAGGGTGCCGCGCATCAGTTCGCGGTCGAACTTGATCAGGTCGACCGCGGTCGAGGTCGCATCGGCGCTGCCGAGGAACATGGTCGGGTTGACTTCGCGGGCCGGCCTGCCGGCGGTGTAGCCCTGCGCGCGCCGGCCGAGCGGCGTGGTGCCGAGGAAGCCCGACCGGGTCATCCCGTTCAGGTCGTAGATCTCGGTCTGGATGTAGTCGTGGAAAAACACGCGCAGCCCGATCTCGAGGACCTGTGCGATCAGGAAATAGTTGGACCGGCTGGCCCGGAAATCCGCTCCCGGCCGGAAGGCGAGGTCGCGGCCCTTGATGAAATCGAGGATCCGGTGGGCCTTGATGCTGGAATAGAGCCGCTCTTCGAAGAAAACCGAGTCGGTCAGCAGAGGCAGGCCCGAGGTGTGCGTGAGCAGATGGCCGAGCTTCATGCCCTGCCAGTGGGCAACGCCGAAGAAATATTCGGTGACCGGGTCGTTGACCCGGACCGGGCCGGCGTTCTGGTAGTTCCGGTCCTGCCACCACAACAGGGAAGCGGCGGTGAACTGCTGGGTGATTTCGCCGATCGGATAGACGGTGTCCTTGCCGGACGGCAGGCCCGGCCTCGCCTCGCCCAGCCCGGTGGCGAGCAGAATCTTGCCGTTGCGCCCGATGGCGATCGACATGCCCTTGACCGCCCGGGTGCGCATGAAACCGCGCGCCAGCGCTTCGATCCGCGCCTGCTTGGCCGCCGGGATCGCCGATTCCGTCCGCGCGCTGCCGCTCTGCTGGGCCGCCGCGGGGCCGGCTTGCGCCGCCGCCATGAACGCCGCCAGCGCCGTGAGGCCAATCAGTCTTCGCACCATGCAGAAACCCTCGCGATAAGCGGCGGAAAAGGCTCCGGGACCGCCGGGGGACCGCCGGCAGGTTACGGAGTGCGATCGCCGCCGGGCAACCGTCTTGCGTCAATCCGCGTAGGGATCGCGCACCAGGATTGTATCGTCCCGTTCCGGGCTGGTGGACAATAGCGCGACCGGCGTCTCGATCAATTCTTCGATACGACGGACGTATTTCACCGTCGTTGCCGGCAATTCGGCCCACGACCGGGCGCCTCTCGTGCTGTCCGACCAGCCCTCGATCTCTTCCCAGACCGGTTCGACCGCCGCCTGCTCGTTCTCGCTGGACGGGAAATGGTGGATCGGGTCGCCGCCCAGCCGGTAGCCGGTGCAGATTTTCAGGGTTTCGAAACCGTCGAGGACGTCGAGCTTGGTCAGCGCGATGCCGTCGATCCCGCCGACCTTGATCGCCTGCCGGACCATGACGGCGTCGAACCAGCCGCAGCGCCGGGGCCGGCCGGTCACCGTACCGAATTCGTGGCCGCGTTCGCCCAGCCGGGCGCCGGTCTCGTTGTCCTGCTCGGTCGGAAAGGGACCGGAGCCGACCCGGGTGGTGTAGGCCTTGGTGATCCCCAGGACGTAACCGATGGCGCCCGGCCCCTGTCCGCTGCCGATCGCCGCCTGGCCGGCCACGGTGTTCGACGACGTGACGAAGGGATAGGTGCCGTGATCGACGTCGAGCATCGCGCCCTGGGCGCCCTCGTAGAGAATGCGCTTGCCGTCGCGCCGCAGCCGGTCCAATCGCTCCCAGACCCGCTCCAGGAAGGGCGCGATCCGCGGCGCGATGTCCATCAGGCTGTCGAACAGGGCGTCGCCGTCGACCGGCGTCGCCGCCATGCCGGCGCGCAGGGCGTTATGGTGCAGCAGGGCGCGACCGATCCGGCTGCGCAGAACGTGGGGATGCGCCAGATCGCCCGCGCGGATGGCGCGCCGGCCGACCTTGTCCTCGTAGGCCGGCCCGATGCCGCGGCCGGTGGTGCCGATCCGGCCGCTGCCGCTCGCCGCTTCGCGCAGATTGTCGAGCTCGCGATGGAGGGGCAGGATCAACGCGGCGTTTTCCGCGATGCGCAGCCGGTCGGGATTCACCGCCACACCCTGCGCGGTCACCGTGTCGATTTCCTCGAGCAGCGCCCAGGGGTCGATCACCACGCCGTTGCCGAGCAGCGAGAGTTTGCCCGGCCGGACGATGCCGGAGGGCAGCAGGCTCAGCTTGTAGGTGACGCCGTCGATCACCAGCGTGTGGCCGGCATTGTGGCCGCCCTGGAAGCGCACGACGACATCGGCGCGCTCGGAGAGCCAGTCGACGATCTTGCCCTTGCCCTCGTCGCCCCACTGGCTGCCGACGACCGCGACGTTGGCCATGGTCCGGCCTCCTACTCGGGCGCTTCCGCCGCCGGCCGTCCGGCGCCGCCCGCGCGCGGCGCGCCCGCGGCGACCGCCGTTTCGGCGCCGCGCCGCCCGGCCGCCCCGGCGCTGGGGCCCGGGCGGTGGGGGGCCGCGCGGACCGG